>NZ_JBFUIX010000053.1:0-48830 GCF_056401635.1 Paenibacillus sp. P4_E11
GTCAATACACTAAGCGTGATCAGAGTAGTCGGCAAATAAATCTTGGTAATGATCCGGTAGAAAAAAACATCTGTTAAGGGAAGCGTACTTATGATGCCCAGAACAATGTAGAACGGAAGCAGAAACTTGACCACGGAATAGGTATGTAGGCGATTAAGCAGCTCATGAATGAGAAACATAGCAGTCGATATGCGCAAAAAAGCGCCTGCCATCCACTGATAAATCGAGAGAAAGTCGAGCCGTTCCACATTTTTGGCAATAATAATTAACTTCCATTCTTCGAAAGCGGGATAACGCAGTCTCGACATCTCATCAACACCGAATTCGGCAATGCCTCCAGTTACAGGTCCTAGTGTCAAGCCGACGAGAATAAGCGCTAGGATCATAAGTTGCCAATATCGAATGGGACGGGTCAAATATTGTTGCATGAACAGCAGGATAGTCAGTTCGACCAATCCAGCTCCACAGATAATCATTCCACTGAAGACTGGATTCCAGCCGTGCTCGAGAATGGGGAGTAATCGAGTGTAATCTTTGTTCGGAATATTGCTTCCCATTACAAAAAATCCTAACGCCACGATTCCCGGCAACAATATTCCGGCCATAACAGAAATTACACGAAGGCCTTGGATGGAAGTTATATAGCAGAGCAGTATGAGAGAGAGGATCAGAACGAATCTCGGAGTTTCCGGCAAGTAGGATGTGACTGCCCWAGTGACCGTATCTTGAACGGTGATGACTGCCGAGAAAAACAAATAGATGCTGGCTACTACCGCGATAGTCATGGCGACGAATGTTCCGTAAGCGCTTTGAATCCATGCAATCAAATGCTGTTGACTGCTCTTCTTCATGACGAAGTACAGCAGGCTGCACCAAACCAGAAATGGCAGGGTAACGAGAATAACGGAAACCCAGGCATCTCTTCCGGCATGATCAAGCAGCATAGGGATAATAAACACGTGGTTGATCAGGCCGACGGAGGACATGATGATCATGATGATTTGCAGGATGCCGATGGATTTCATCTGATGCTCCTTTCAATACGGAAATGGAAACATTGTATTAGAGTTTCCAGCAGCCCCCTATATTATGTACAGATAATGGTTCCATACCTGTCTTTCACCTGATATAGTAATAGTGTMATCTGGAATATAATGTAGGGAGGATGAGAACATGATTACATTAGAGCAAAATACAGAGGTTGACCGTAAACGAACAGGTCCAGTAACAGCCATTATCGTAGGAGCCGGGCATCGTAGTCTTGTATATGCTTCTTATGCTAAGCTTCATCCAGAGGAGTTACAGATTGTAGGGGTGGCAGATCCTGATCCGATTCGCCGAGATCGAACTGCAGAGAAATATGGTATCCCAATGGAACACCGATTCGAATCGGTACAGCAGCTCGTATCTGTTGGTAAGTTGGCCGATGCGATCATTAACGGGACGATGGACGCTCAGCATGTTGAGACGACATTGCCACTTCTGGAAGCAGGGTATGATGTACTGCTGGAAAAACCGATCGGTACTACTCAGGAGGACGTACTGAAGCTGTTGGAACGGGCTAAGGCTCTGGGACGCAAGGTGATGATCTGTCATGTACTGCGCTATGCTCCGTTCTACGCGGAGATTCGCCGTCGTGTATCGGCAGGCGACATCGGGGAAGTATTGAACATCCAGACGTCTGAGAACGTCAGCTACCACCATATGGCGATGGGTTTCGTACGCGGAAAGTGGAGCAGCAAGGAGAAGTGCGGATCGCCAATACTCATGTCGAAATGCTGTCATGACCTGGACATCCTAACCTGGATGAAGGGCGAGTCGAAGCCGGTCACGGTCAGCAGCTTCGGTGGATTGTCCTACTTCCGTCCGGAACGCGCACCGGAAGGAGCGGGGACCCGCTGCCTGCTCGATTGTCCGATCGAAGCGGACTGCGAATACTCAGCCAAGAAGCATTACCTGGAGCAGAAGCTGTGGGCTTCCTATGTGTGGGTACATTCTCATCTTGGCATTGCCCCGTCTGAAGAAGAGCAGATACAATCGCTTCGTATGGATAACCCTTATGGACGTTGTGTGTGGCACAGCGACAATGATGTCGTCGATCATCAATCGGTTATGATTGCGTTCGATGATGGCTCCACAGCTACCCACAACTTGATGGGCGGAACGTCCAAGCCTTGCCGCCGCATTCATTTGCTCGGAACGAAAGGCGAGATCGAAGGTGTCATCGAGGACGGTTATTTCATCGTGCGTCATCCGGATCCACGGGCAGGACACGAATACACGGAAGAGCGGGTAGAGCTTAATGTGTCGAATGATATGCATGGGGGCGGCGATCTGCGGCTTGTTGCTGATTTCGTTCGTGTCATTCGTGGCGAAGCGGCATCGCTATCAACGACAACGCTTGAGGATTCCATCTATGGCCATCTGATCGGATTCTCCGCAGATGTGTCGATGGAAGAGAGACGTGTGGTAGACATTCCGAAACTTTAGTTCGGTCACCTATCGGACTTATGAAGGAGGATGATTTGTATTGGAATCGACTGGGTATACGTTCCGTCCTGCGACCAAGGAAGATTTTGCTATTATCTGTACATTTCCTCAGAATGCTCTGGAGCTGTTCTATATGTACCCGAGCGGAGTGTTTCCCCTAACGGCAGAGCAGTTGGAGCGCGCAGCTTCTACCCGCTGGAAGCCTACCGTCGTTGTGGATGATTCGGGTCAACTTGCCGGATACGCCAACTTTTACGGACTTGATCCAGAAAAGCATTGTTGGCTTGGTAATTTCATCGTACATACGGAATATCGGGGCAAGGGAGCTGCTTCTGCGTTGATCGGAGAGATGGTTCGCATTGCAGGGGTGGAGTTAGGTGTCCCTAAGCTGCTGCTCGGTTGTCACAACACGAATCTAACCGGACTGCTCTTCTACAAGAAGCTGGGCTTCAAGCCGTTTGACATGAATGTGATGAAAAATCATCTTGGCGAAACCGTTGTGGGCATTCAGATGGGGCTCGCTACATAGCCATATAGTAGATAGTAGATACACTTTGCACCCGCGGCTTGATCAAGCCTGCGGGTGTTATAACGTCACGCGGTCTTTGAACAGGAAAGCGGAGATGGCATAGTAAGCGGCGCCCCGTACGGTGGAATGCGTCTTCAATTCAGCGAAGCGAATATCCAATCCTTCTCGATGATAGGGAAGGGCTCGTTGGCGTACCGCCCGTTGTACAGGATTACGCAGCCAAGCTTCGGCCCGAACCATCTGATTGCCGATCAGGATCAGCTCGGGATTGAATGTGTTGATGACATTCGCCATCCCGATACCGAGATATTCGCCGGTCTGGTGGAACAGTTGCAACGCTTCAGGCATACCGGCCTCGGCCAGTTCAATGAGTTGATCGAAATCAGCGGCACCGATCAATCGGGCATGCTCCATTAATGCGCCTTCGGAAGCGTACAGCTCGAGGCAACCGCGGTTCCCGCAACTGCAGCGCTTGCCATTCGATTCAATCGACGTATGACCGATTTCCCCGGAAAATCCCGATGACCCTCGGAATAGATGACCTTTGATGACGATCCCGGCTCCGATGCCGGTGCCGACGCTCAAGTAAACCAGATCATCCGACTCCCGTCCTGCTCCGTATTGCTTTTCACCCATTGCACCTGCATTCGCTTCGTTGTCGATTGTGACGGGCAGCCCGAATTCTTCCTCCAGTCGCTCACGCAAAGGGAAATGCTCCCAGTGCAAATTCGGGGCGAACAGGATTGTTCCTCCGGCATCTACGATTCCCGGAACCCCGATGCCAATCCCAATGATGCCATATGGACTAGTTGGCGCACGCTCTAGCAGATTCCTCACTTGCCGGACGAGGATCTGGATTACGGATTCAGGGTCCTGCACATGAAGCGGCATACGTTGCTCCGCCACGATATGTCCATCCAGATCGGTAAGCACGGTCAAGATGTAAGTGACTCCCAGATCGATGCCAACCGCAAACCCTGCTGTTTTGTGAAAATGCAACATCATCGGCTTTCGGCCGCCGCTGGATTGACCGAGTCCGATCTCATAGACCAGATGGTCGTCAATCAGTTCATTGACCAAGGTGGATACCGTGCCTTTATTAAGACCAGTCGTCTCCGATACTTGAGCTCGAGATAAGGGACTTTCCGAGCGGATCGTCTCCAGTACGATCGACTTGTTAATTTTTTTGACTAGAAATTGATCGCCTGTTGTACGCAATGTTGCAGCTCCTTTGGCTTCAAACTTCGTTTAACCGTTAGTCTAATATAGCTAGTGTAGAATAGATTAAGCAAAAGTACAATAATAGTTACTCGAAACTTAGTTTAATGGATATACAAAGTTAGTGGGCTTTGTTATGATGAGGACAGAACATGGTTCACTACACATTCATCTTAGGAGGCAGGGCATGAACTATTTTTCATCGATTGATCGCATTACTTATGAAGGCAGTCGTTCAACGAATCCGCTCGCGTTTCAACATTACAATGCGGAGCAGATCGTGGCAGGGAAGAAGATGGAGGAGCACTTGCGTTTCTCGATGGCATACTGGCATACTTTGACTGGCGGGGGCAATGATCCGTTCGGCAGTGCGACCGCTATACGTCCTTGGGGCTCGCTGAGTGGAATGGATCTGGCCAAAGCCCGGGTTGAGGCGGCATTCGAGCTGATGGAGAAGCTGGGCCTCAAATACTTCTGCTTCCATGACCGGGACATCGCACCGGAAGGCGATACGCTGCAGGAAACGAACCGCAATCTGGACGTGATCGTCGAGATGATCAGCTCTCATATGAAGTCCACGGGTATCAAGCTACTATGGAATACGGCGTGCTTGTTCTCACACCCACGTTTCGTCCATGGCGCAGGTACGACGAGCAATGCTGATGTATACGCTTACTCAGCCGCACAACTGAAGAAGAGCCTGGAAATCGGCAAGCAGCTTGGCGCTGACAACTATGTGTTCTGGGGCGGCCGTGAAGGCTACGAGTCGCTATTGAATACGGATATGAAGCTGGAACTGGACAACCTCGCGTTTCTGTATCGGATGGCGATTGATTACTCGAAGGAGATTGGCTTCGACGCTCAATTCCTGATCGAGCCTAAGCCGAAGGAGCCGACCAAACACCAGTATGATTTTGATGCAGCGACTACAATCGCTTTCCTGCAAACATACGGTCTGGAGGATCACTTCAAGCTGAACCTGGAAGCGAATCACGCTACACTGGCTGGTCATACGTTCGAGCATGAGTTGCGGGTTGCGCGCCATCAAGGGATGCTGGGCTCGCTGGACGCCAATCAGGGCGACTTACTGCTGGGCTGGGATACAGATGAGTTTCCGACCGATCTGTACGCTACAACATTGACGATGTACGAGGTGCTGAAGAACGGTGGCTTAGGCCGTGGCGGTATTAACTTCGATGCGAAGGTGCGCCGTGCTTCTTTCGAGCCAGAAGATTTGTTCTATGCGCACATTGCCGGGATGGACGCCTATGCCAAGGGTCTGAAAGTAGCAGCGCGGCTTATTGAGGATCGTGTCCTCGATGATGCGGTCGATCGACGTTATGCAACGTTCCGTGAAGGTATCGGCAAAGAGATCGTAGAAGGACGGACCACACTGGCCAGTCTGGAGCAGTATGCACTTCAGAATCAGACGATTGTGAATATCTCAGGTCGTCAAGAACGGTTGAAAGCTGTGTTTAACCAGTATTTGCTGGAGGCGGACAAGTAAATGAGCTATGTCATTGGCGTTGATTTGGGCACTAGCGCGGTCAAGACGCTGCTCGTTGACGAGAAGGGTGTCGTCTGCGCTGAAGCAACCGAGAGCTATCCGCTGATCCAACTGCAATCCGGCTATAGCGAACAGGACCCGGAGGTGTGGGTGACCGGGACGCTGGCAGCGCTGCGGCGGCTTGTACAAGAGAGTGGAGTGTCCGCTGAGTCTATTCAAGGGCTGAGCTTCTCCGGGCAGATGCACGGGCTCGTGCTGTTGGACCGCGATCATCGCGTGCTGCGTAACGCCATCTTGTGGAACGACACGCGCACGACCGCGCAATGCCGCGAGATCGAAGCGGCGCTCGGCGATGAGCTGATCGCGATCGCCAAGAATCGTGCGCTTGAAGGCTTCACCCTGCCGAAGCTGCTCTGGGTGAAGCAGCACGAGCCGGAGCTCTATAAGCAGACAGCGGTGTTTCTGCTGCCCAAGGATTATTTGCGCTACCGGCTGACCGGAGCGCTCGCTCTTGACTTGTCTGACGCAGCGGGAACGCTGCTGCTCGATGTCGCGAGCAAGCGCTGGAGCGAGCGTATATGCGCCGCGGTCGGCGTCGACCCGGCGCTGTGCCCGCCGCTGTGCGAGCCGGCCGCTGAAGTCGGCGCGCTGCTGCCGAACGCCGCTCGGCAGGCCGGGCTCTCGCCGCGCACGCGCGTGTTCGCCGGCGGCGCCGACAACGCTTGCGGCGCGATCGGGGCGGGCATCCTGTCCGCCGGCGAGTCGCTCGTAAGCATCGGCACGTCCGGCGTCGTGCTCGCCTATGAGGCAGATGGCAGCGCGGATTACCGCGGCCAGCTGCACCTATTCAACCACGGCAAGCCGGGCGCTTACTACGCGATGGGGGTTACCCTCGCGGCGGGCTATAGCTTGCAGTGGTTCAAGGAAACGGTCGCGCCGGACATCGGCTTCGACCGATTGTTGGGGCCGGCGGCTGGCGTGGCGCCCGGCTCAGGCGGGCTGCTGTTCACCCCGTATTTGGCGGGGGAACGCACGCCTCATGCGGATGCGAATATCCGCGCCAGCTTCATCGGCCTCGATGCGACGCACGGGTTGCCGCATATGACTCGCGCCGTGCTGGAAGGCATCACCTTCTCCTTGAAGGAGTCGGTGGACATTCTTCGCACGGCGGGGCGGCGAATTGATTCGCTCGTCTCGATCGGTGGCGGCGCGAAGAATGAAGCGTGGTTGCAGATGCAGGCGGACATTTTCAATGCAGACATCGTCAAGCTGGAGAGCGAGCAGGGGCCTGGCATGGGTGCCGCGATGCTCGCGGCTGTAGGGTGCGGCTGGTTTCCGACGCTCGAAGCTTGCGGCGCCGCGTTTCTGAAACGCGCCGCGACTTACAGGCCGCAGCGCAATGCTGTAGCCACATACGAGGCGTTGTACGCCGTGTATAAGCGTGTGTATACGCAGACGAAGGAGCTGAACGAGGCACTCGTTCCGTTCCGGACGAAGTAATCATCAACCAGTAACCAGCAACCAAGCTGTTGCAACGCCGCGTTTGTGTATATAGGAGAACTGAGATCCCTTATTGGCTAATCTATTGCACATGGAGCGCGGATAGCAGAACTCCGTACTTCTATTCACTGAATCATGGCATAGTTGGTGTCGTTCAGAATGAAATAAAAGAACGGAGTTCTCTTATTTCTCTCAAGGCGGCTACATTTTTGTTAATAAGAGAATCCAGTTCTTCTATTTGATACAGGCGGTTAACTATATAGACTTCAAAGCTTGGCTTCACTTTTTGGGGTATTTATGTGGAGGAGGAGTATACGATGGAACAGCAAGTGCGAATCGGGATGATTGGCTACAAATTCATGGGCAAGGCGCATAGTCATGCGTATAGGGATTTGCCGATGTTTTTCCCACAAGCGGCTCGTCCGGTGATGAAAGCGATTTGCGGCCGTAACGAGGAAGGCGTTCGGCAGGCGGCTAAACAGTTTGGCTGGGAAGAGGCCGTTACGGATTGGTCGGAGTTGATCGCGCGTGAGGACGTCGATGTCGTCGACATCAACGCCCCGAGTGATGCCCATCATGCGATAGCGATTGCCGCTGCACGGGCTGGCAAGCACTTGTTCTGCGAGAAGCCGCTCGCGTTAACGCTCGCGGACTCCAGGGAGATGCTACAAGCGGCAGAAGAAGCTGGCGTGAAGCACATGGTCGGTTTTAATTACAGGTTCGCTCCAGCTGTACGGTTAGCTAAAAAACTTGTGGAAGAAGGCCGACTAGGGAAGATCTATCACTTCCGGGCTTGGTTCCTGCAGGATTGGATTGTCGATCCGGAATTCCCGCTTGTCTGGCGGTTGCAGAAAGAAGTGGCTGGTTCTGGCTCTCACGGCGATCTGGGCGCTCATTTGATTGACTTGGCCCATTACCTGGTTGGGGATATGACTGAAGTGATCGGAATGAGCGACACGTTCATCAAGGAACGGCCGATGCCGAGCTCAATGACGGGCCTTAGCGCCCAAGGTAGCAAGGACGGTCCACGGGGACCTGTAACGGTTGACGATGCAACCTTATTCATGACTCGGTTCGATTGTGGCGCGTTAGGCAGCTTCGAAGCTACTCGTTTCGCTCCAGGTCATAGGTGTACGAACTCGTTCGAGATTAACGGCAGCAAGGGCAGTGTCAAGTTTGATTTTGAGCGGATGAACGAGTTACAGGTGTATTTCACTGACGATGCTGCTGATGTGCAGGGATTCCGCCGAGTATTGGCCACAGATCCAGCTCACGCTTATTCCGATGCATGGTGGCCGCCAGGACATACGATCGGGTATGAGCACACTTTCGTGCATGAGGTGTTGGAATTGATGGAAGCGCTTCAGGAGGACCGCCAGCCCGTACCGAATTTTCATGACGGGGTCAAATGCCAGCAGGTGTTGGAAGCGGTGGATCTCTCGATTACGGAGCGGCGCTGGGTAGCAATCAACGAGTTGTAAGTTGTAGCAATCCTCCATCTCATTTTTTAATCTGGAAGGGGCGTGTCGGTTGTGAGTGCGAAAAAAGCGTTAATCGTCTGGGGTGGCTGGGAAGGTCATCAACCAAAGGAAGTATCGGAGCTGTTGGCGGGCCTTTTGCAGGAAGCGCAGTTCGAGGTTGAAGTATCGGATACGCTTGACCGGTTTAAGGATGAAGCAAGCTTGAAGGACGTCGACCTGATCGTTCCGGTGTGGACGATGGGTAAGATCGAGAAAGAGCAGTTGGAGCCACTCATTCGCGCGGTCAAAGAAAATGGAACTGGCATTGCCGGCTGTCACGGAGGTATGGCTGATTCATTCCGGAATGATGTTGAGTATCAGTTCATGGTTGGCGGCCAGTGGGTGGCGCATCCAGGTAACGACGGCGTTCTCTATACAGTCAATATGCAACAGCAAGACCACCCCCTTGTGCAAGGAATTGGTGACTTCGAGGTCAGCTCGGAGAAGTACTACATGCATGTCGATCCGGCTATTGATGTAATAGCGACTACTACGTTCGAAGGCTACGGACCTGGCGGTCGTGACGTGCTAATGCCTGTTGTGTGGACGAAGAAGTATGGTGCGGGTAAAGTGTACTATTGCTCCCTTGGTCATCAAGCTAACATTGTAGCGATGCCGCAAGTGATGGAGCTTATGAAACGCGGTATGGTGTGGGCGGCTCGTTGATTCTAAGCTGTACAATCAAACGGAGGGGAAGCGTTCAGAATGGGTGAGAACAAGAAGCTGAAAGTCGGTATTATTGGTTGCGGCAAAATTTGCGATATTTATTTCAAAACTTGTAAAACGTATGATTCGCTGGAAGTGACAGCTTGTGCCGATCTGGACATCACTCGAGCGCAGGCCAAAGCTGCGGAGTATGGGATCGCTCAAGCTTATACAGTCGACGAGTTGCTTGCTGATCCGACGATCGACCTGGTCATCAATCTGACGATTCCTCAAGCACATGTTCCTGTAGGGCTCGCCGCATTGCGGGCAGGCAAGCATGTGTATGCGGAGAAACCGCTGTCTGTTACACGCGAGGAAGGTTTACAGCTACTTCAAGCGTCTGCTGATACGAAACTGCGTGTCGGAAGCGCACCGGATACATTCCTGGGTGGAGGAATCCAGACGTGCATCAAGCTCATCCAGGACGGATGGATCGGTCAACCGATCGCGGCCTCCGCGTTCATGGTCGGTCGTGGGCATGAGCACTGGCATCCCGATCCGGCCTTTTATTATAAGGCGGGCGGTGGCCCGATGTTCGACATGGGGCCGTATTACTTGACGGCGCTGATCGCTATGCTGGGACCGATTCAGCGGGTCACGGGTTCTGCGAAGATTTCTTATCCACAGCGGACGATTTCGAGTCAGCCTAAGTTCGGGCAAGTGATTGATGTGGATGTGCCGACGCATATTACCGGCATCATGGATTTTCACAGCGGGGTGACAGGTACAATCATTACGAGCTTCGATGCGTTCGGAGGAGCGGACTTGCCGCGAATCGAGATTTATGGCAGTGAAGGAACGCTTAAGGTGCCTGACCCGAATATGTTCGGAGGTCCGGTTCTCATTCGACGCAAAGATGCGAAGGATTGGAGCGAAATGCCTCTATCGCATGGATTTGCGGAAAATGGGCGCGGCCTGGGCGTATTGGATATGGCACGCGCGATCCTGGAAGGACGGCCACATCGGGCGTCTGGTGAGCTGGCTTATCATGTGCTTGAGACGATGCACGGCTTCCATGATGCTTCTGAGCAAGGCAAGCATTACGTGATGCAGAGCTCATGCGACACCCCTCAGCCTATGCCAATCGGCATATCGCTGGAGTCTTTCCGGTAACATTGCATGGAGTAACGAAGCAAGTGACTATCCTTCAAAACATGGATAGTCCCTTTTAATTTTTAGGTGTCGCCTCCATCGTGTAAGGCCGAAAAAGAGGCTGTCGATTCATCGTTGAGCAAGGAGTGGAGAGTGAGAAGAGGACCCCAGCGAGTTTTGGCTTGAACCTCCATACCGCTTAATCCCTTATACAATCAAGGGAGGTTCAAACAAGATGTTTGAGCTTACGGGGTCCCTTTTCACTTGGAACGGCCGTTTTTGCAGTGAATCGACAGCCTCTTCGGCCTTAGAGAGTGTCGAAGGCACCGCCCCGCTCCCGTTTCAACCTACGCAAGTACTCCTTAGGCGTACAGCCGTTATGACGCTTGAACAGTTCATAAAAGTGGGCCATATTCTGGATACCGATTGTCGCAGCAATCTCGGTAACACTGAGATCGCTAGTAACAAGCAGCCGTTCGGCATTGCGAATTCTTCGCAAATTTACGTAGTCTGTGAACGAGGCACCCATCGTTTTTTTGAAATATTTGGAGAAATAGGAGTAGCTCATACCAGCTAACTTGCTGACATCCTCCATATTGATTTTCGCCGACAAATGCTCGTCCACATAATCGATAATACGCTTCATCACTTCGGCGTCCACCCATTCGTGCGCTTGCAGCAGCCCCTTGCGATCCCCACGCAGCAGAGTGAGCAGTAGATGTTTGATATGCATGCTGGCGGCAATCTCGTAACCTTTGGACTTCCCGGTGATCTCCTCCAGAATGGCAAGAATGATACGGGCAATTTCCTGTTTGACGGGCTCATTTTCTTGGAAAATATAATTTAGCTCTTCCAACGGATAGTAAATTTCCGAAAAATGTCGATAATACATCATCATAGCTGGGTCGAAGTAAGGCTGCAAATCAAAATGCAATACTACGCAAGTCATCTTCGCATCACCGATCTTATGACCCAGATGAAGCTGGGAAGAACCTACTGCCACTACATCCCCTGGATGAAGCCGATAGACGTTACCCACCGTATGGATCTCGTGTACCCCTTCCCGCACAAGGACAAATTCGATTTCTTTGTGATAATGCCAGCGCGGCTTGAACTGTCTTTCCTTGTCTACGCTGGTGAACTCCATTACTTTAATGCACATTTGAGGGTTCTGATAATGAATGGGTTCCTTGATTACGTCCATCCGGATTTCACCGTACTTTCGAGTTAGAACAAAATTGGATACAAATGAGACAAATAACGGCATAGTCACGGCCAATCAGACATTGTATCTTTTCACTATAACCATTATACAACGAAAGAAGGAGAGAAGTGAGATGAAAGTAGCTGTAATAGGTTCCGGTGGAATGGGGCGGGTGCATGCGACTGCTTATGCGCAGATGCCTGACGTTGAGCTCGTTGGAGTTTGCGATATTGATTTCGGATTAGCAGAGGAACTGGCTAAAAAAACGAACACTCGTGCCTTTGCTTCTTTTGAGGCTTTGATGGAAGCCGTGAATCCGGATGCAGTCAGCTTGACGCTGCCCAGCCATTTGCATAAAGAGTATGCCATCAAGTCCGCAGAATTAGGCAAACATGTGATTAGCGAAAAACCAATCTCGCTCTCGCTCGAGGATGCTCAGGCGGTTATGGACAGTTGCGAGAAAAATGGAGTTCGTCTGTTTGTCGGCCACGTTGTTCGATTTTTCCCAGAATATGTGCAAATGAAAAAAGCGGTGGAATCAGGGAAATTAGGACGGATCGGCGTTGCTCATTTCAAGCGAATCGGTAGTCATCCAGGCGATGTACGTCCTTGGTTCAAGGATGAAGACAAAAGCGGTGGTGTAATCGTCGATCTGATGATCCATGACATTGATTATGCATTGTGGGCATTCGGAGAAGTGAAATCGGTTTATTGCATGAAGCATACGGATGGGAATCTGGACTATGCGCTTACGACATTGTTGTTCAAGAGCGGGGCTGTGGCCAACCTGGAAGCTTACTGGGGTTACCCGGGGCCGTTCCGTACCGCTGCCGAAATCGCTGGCACTAACGGTGTAGTTCGTAGCGACAGCGCCAATTCCAAATCGTTGCAGATTCGTAAATCGTCAGCTGCTAGTGAGGGAGGCCGATTCGTTGAAATCCCGCAAAGCCCATCCTATCAGGATCCGTATTCCATTGAACTCAGTCATTTCATCGCTTGTATCCGAGACAACGTGGAGTCGATTGTGACGGCTAGGGACGCTTTCAGAGCGCTAGAAATCGCTAACGCCGCGCGTGAATCTGCTAGAACCGGACGAGCTGTATTGATCGGAGGAGAGAACCAATGACAACCAAACTTAAAGTAGGCATGATCAGTTTCGCGCACGGCCATGCTTTCTCGTATCTGGAAGCGCTGGCTGCCCTTCCTGAAGTAGTAATTGCGGGCATCGCTGATGATAACCGGGAGCGTGTGGAGAAAGTTGTAGAGAAACACGGGGTGCCGTATTTCGCGGATTACCGTGACCTGTTGAAGACAGACATAGATGCGGTTGTGATTTGCTCGGAGAACGTGTACCATGCTCAATTGACTATTGATTCCGCGAATGCCAAGAAGCATGTACTTTGTGAAAAACCGCTTGGTATCTCCGTTGAAGAAATGAAGATGATGATTGAAGCATGCGACAACAACGGTGTTCAATTGATGACCGCTTTCCCATGTCGATATATTACGGCCGTTGTGCAGGCTAAAGAAGCCGTTAATCGCGGCGAGATTGGGGACATTGTAGCGGTGAAAGGAACAAATCGCGGTTCGTTGCCGGGCGGCTGGTTTCTGGATAAAGAGCTTTCCGGAGGTGGTGCGCTGCTGGATCATACCGTCCACGTGATGGATTTGATGAATTGGATCATCGGCTCCAAAGTGAACGAGGTGTACGCGTATGCTGCTAATTTGTTCAACGAAGGGATTGGCATCGATGATGCCGGGATGATTCATGTCAAATTCGAGAACGGAGCTTTCGGCGTTATTGATACGAGCTGGTCGCGACCTAAAGCATTCCCGACATGGGGCGATGTAACGATGGAGATCATCGGCACGAAGGGTGCCATCTCGGTCGATTCGTTCGCACAGAAAAACGAGCTGTACACGAATGATGTTGGAAAAGGGGTTTGGAGCTTCTGGGGTGACGGCATGGACGAATACTTGGTCAAAGGCTTCGTTGACGCGTTGCTGCAAGGAACTCCCGTGCCGATCAACGGCGTTGACGGTCTGCGTTCTGCAGAAGTCGCTTTGGCTGGATATCAATCAGTGGAATCAGGTCAACCTGTACGGATATAAAGAATCCTCACAAAGACATCCCCACAAAAGTGAAGTGAACCTCTGTAGTGTTTTCCTATTACTTTGCGGGGACTACGGAACAATCCCGTAACGGTACACTGCAATAGCTTAATTAACGACCTCCCGATGTGTAGCATCGGGAGGTTGTCTTGCCTTCTGGACATATCCGGTATACGATAAGAGCAGCATGAGACAATCGGATCGTGTATTGGTTATAGCAATGTTTGGAATGGGATGGATGGGAGCTATTGTTAATGAATGAAACCAATCTTAATCTGGATCAGGCAAGACGGGTGCTGCAGCGTATTTATGGGTATCCCGATTTCCGTGAAGGACAGCAATTTATCATACGCGATATTTTGAATCAGCACGATACATTGGGCATTATGCCAACCGGTGGTGGGAAATCGATCTGTTATCAGGTTCCTGCACTTTTGTTGCCCGGGACGACGGTAGTCGTTTCCCCGCTCATTTCCTTGATGAAGGATCAAGTCGATGCGTTGGACGGGCTCGGGATCCCAGCTACTTACATTAACAGTTCGTTGACGGGAAGCGAGACGAATCGGAGGCTACGCGGTGCTGCTGCAGGCGAATACAAGCTGCTCTATGTGGCTCCTGAGCGTCTGGAGTCGGATATGTTCCTGTCACTGGCACAACGCATCGATATTCCGTTTGTCGCGATCGATGAGGCCCATTGTGTTTCACAATGGGGGCACGACTTCCGGACGAGCTACTTGGCGGTCGCGCCATTCCTGAAGCAGTTGGAGCGACGTCCGCGTATTGCGGCTTTTACCGCTACCGCAACAGAGAACGTACGGACGGATATCGTAAGGCTGCTTGGATTGAAGTCGCCGCAAGTACATGTTACGGGCTTTGATCGAGCGAATTTGTCGTTCGCCGTGTTGAAGGGAGTCAACCGGGAAGACTATGCGATGCAATATGTGACTAAGCATGAGGATCAAGCGGGTATTATATATGCGGCTACGCGTAAGGAAGTCGATCAAGTGCATCAAACCCTTAGTCGCAAAGGTATTCCCGCAGGCAAGTACCACGCTGGGATGACCGATATGGAGCGGCAGCAAATGCAGGATCGGTTTTTGCGTGACGATGTTCGTGTAATGGTCGCGACGAATGCGTTCGGTATGGGCATCGACAAGTCCAATGTGCGTTATGTGCTGCATTGGAGTATGCCGAAGAACATGGAATCCTATTATCAAGAGGCAGGCCGCGCCGGCCGTGACGGGGAACCTGGCGAATGCATACTTCTGTTCCAGCCCCAAGACATTTTGTTGCAAAAGTTTCTGATCGAACAATCCGTGTCCGCCCCAGAGCGTAAGCAGCAAGAGTACCGCAAGCTGCAGCTGATGATCGACTACTGTCATACACAAAACTGCTTACGGGCGTATGTGTTGAACTACTTCGGAGAACGACTGGAGTCGGACTCTAAATGCGGCAACTGCGGCAGTTGCAACGATGACAGTGAAATCGTCGATATGACTGTAGAAGCACAGCAAATCTGTTCTTGCATCCGACGTATGAATGAACGGTTCGGTGTGACGTTGGTCGCTCAAGTGCTGAAAGGTTCGTCGAATAAGCGCGTCATGGAATTCCGATTCGATCGGCTGCCCACATATGGCTTGATGAAGCAATATCCAGAGAAGACAATCATCGATATGATTCAATTGCTCATTGCCGATGGTTATGTGGGTCTGACCGAGAGTCAATATCCGGTGTTACGCTTGCTTCCGCCTGCTGCGGACGTGCTGCGTGGGGAGAAACAAGTGACGCGCAAGGTTCGCGAGGTCAAGCGTCAGAAGCGGGTAGGCGACGAGCTGTTCGACCGTTTGCGCACGCTGCGCAAGCAGTTGGCGGATCGGGACGGCGTACCGCCGTATGTCGTCTTCGCGGACAACACACTGCGTGAGATCGCTGAGCTGTTACCCGAGACGGAAACGGAGATGCTAGCGGTGAAAGGTGTAGGGCAAGCGAAGCTCAGCAAGTACGGTGCACCGTTCCTGGATATGGTTCGCGGGTATGTTGCTGAAAAGGGTTAGGTAAAACATAACAGCCTGTATGCGAACGATCGCATACAGGCTGTTTGGTTGTTGTTCGATTAGTAGGTGCTGACTCGTTTCAATCCTGCGATGTCGGCATCGTGTTGGATAAAGCGGAACGATAGCTGTTCTATCACTTTTTGTTGCTCCTGCTGCACATTAAGAATCGTTTCTTGTCGCTCTTTTAACTGGGTAACATCGCCATGCAATTGATGAATATCCATAGAGATAGCGTCCAACTTGGCATCCGTCTCGTCTTGGCGATCACGAATCGCTCTAGTAATCTGATGTAGTTCCCGTTGGCCGGATTCCAGCGAGTCCAATCTTCCATTCATCGTGCGCATTTCGGCCTTCATACCCTGTATGTCCGACTTCATTTCTTGAATTTCGGCCTTCATACCCTGTATGTCCGACTTCATGCCCTGCATTTCGGACTTCATACCCTGCATGTCCGCTTTCATGCCTTGAATTTCGGCCTTCACTTCAACCATTTCGCTCTGAAGCTTGTTGATGCCGGAATTAATTTTCTCCAGCTGTTCCAAAATCAGTTTTTCCACCTGAGCTCACTTCCTTTCACCGCTATTCCAATCCTTGCTTCTGCGCTCAAGTTTCCTGTTGGTTATCATTATACAGGAAAACAAGCACGAACGACACCTGTAAAGATGACGAACGGGCTTGTTTTCGACATAAACTTACATATTAACGAGGGAGGAACTGTGTGAACAGAAGCTCCGCCCATTCCTTATTCGCATGGATCGTGCGCCCAGCAATATGGGGCGTATGCACGACGTTATGTCGGCCGATCAGAGGATCATCCAGTGGCAGCGGCTCGATGTCGAACACATCGGCAGCCAAGCTCAGCTCATCGGCTAGTACGCGTTGCCGCAACGTTTCCATGTCCACGATACCGGCTCTTGTGACGAGGACGACTAGACAGCCTTGCGGCAGTGCCCGAATATGTTCAGCGGTGACGAGTCCTTTCGTCGAGTCGATCAGCGGGACCATCGGTACGAATATATCGGCATCTTGGACAAGACGGTCCAGGTAATGCTCTCTCCGTGCACCGGTTCGATGGAAGTTGGGCTCGCTCGCATAAGGATCCCAAACAGCTACATCTGCACCAAGCATATGCACGAAGCTGGCATAACGGCTTGCTATATTGCCCGCTCCAACGATGCGAACCTTCTTGCCAGCTACAGTGCCATTCGTGAATCGGGAATCGTCACCATATTGGCCGCCGCGGGCACCAGGAGCACTTTTTCCGCCAGGAGGCTCGAAATTCCATGGAGCAAGCTCTTGTGCTATCTGACCATGAAGCTGAGGAATGCGCCTCAAGCCGCATAAGGTAAGTGCAAGACCGAACTCCGATACGGATTCGCCCCAGAAGCCTTCGCTTCGTTGTCGGTAGCAGAGAACACCCTTCTGTGACAGATGCTCTATAACATCATTCCCTCGTCCCCCGAAACCGTACCCATAAGATAGAATAACTTCCTCAAGACCGGTCAGCGCATCTGTACAAGCAGGTGTAACCTTGACGGACAATAGGATCAAACGCTGGATTCGCTCAGGTTCATGGTGATGCTGTAATAGCTCTCCCAACGTCCGAGTGTCTTGATGTTGCAGTCGTTGGAACTCGACATCGCCTTGAGCCAAGAAGAGTGAATGCAAGTGATCGGCGGCGAATGGCCATATACTGTCGAAGTCTGGATGAACGATAATAACGGTTCTAGCCATAGCAGGATATCTCCTTTCTATTGTGAAGCTTTGTCAGCAAAATCATTCCATATTTGCTCGATTTGATCTGTCTCCGGTCGGCCCGTATAAACAAACACGCGATGACGGAACTCAACTTGTGCATTTTGTGCAAGTGTCCAAGCCCCTGCGATGCATCGACTCGGCGCTATGCCAAGCTGATGATCGACTCGCCAAGGAACAGGGTGTTCGGGATTGTCCGGGTGGTCCATAATGGCAATTCCAGCCCAACTTCCATCTCTCTCTGGTATCGGCAAACTGACTGCGGTCCATCTGGCTCTCTGGCCTTCGCCATCGCGATCCCGTTGTCCCTCACTGTTCAGTGCTGTTCCCCCCAACTCATGTCGGAAAGGCATGCGAAGAAACAATCCACCATAGTTGTACTGTCCGAATTTCAAGTCCACCAGCGCATGAAGAGTCCATCGTAAATCCAGGACATACGAATCACCATGGTCCGTGAAAGACCAATCTTGAAATTCCGTAATCATAGGAACTTGATCGGGTGCTCTCCACTCCGTCTTCACTTGCCAGCTTACACTATTGGGACTGGTCACTGAATAGTCGAGTGGGGCGGGGTGGAACGTGCCATCTGTTGGTTTGCCGCCACGACCTTCCTCCCAGAACCCAATTCCATTGATATCATTCAATCCGACGTACAAGCCGTGCTGCCAAGGATGATGCGGAGGTTCGTTTTCGGTCAATACCCCAACACCGTCAGGAGCTACAATGGGGTGGATGAATGGTCTCGTATCAGGTTGTGCATGTTGGACAAGGATTGGCTGAGAAGCCTGCATTCGAAAAATCTCAATCTGTTGTTGATTGGCCTGGATAGATAAGCTCGGATAAGATTTACTCAACGGCTTCACCTCCTGCTGAAGAGTGGGACCGCCAAGCTGGCAGCTTAACGATGACTCCTCCATTCATGGCCGATTCATGGGCACACAGTCCGGCACATGTCCAGTTAGCGGATTGAAAGACGTCCGGGAATGGAGCTCTTCCATCCAGAATGCTTCGGACGAATTCGTTCGCCATATGAGGGTGAGAGCCGCCATGTCCGCTGCCTTGCTTGAACGAGAGATGCTGATTGGCATCGCTATCGTATACGCCTTCTGTTGTATAAGAGCGAATTTCCTCTGGAAGTAGATGGGCGAAGTCTGGAATGTGTACTCTTGCTCCATCTTCTCCCTTGAATACTACTGGGTCTTCCGCTTCCAGCTGCTGCCATTCAAAGGTCATCTTATCTCCATACACATTGAAGCTCTCCACATATTCCCGAGAAGTCTCGAAGAGGGAGCGGGTGACTTCAGCTGCCAGGTTGGATTGTCGCAACCGGAATAGAGCTGACTCCACAGCGAAGGGGGAACCATATTTGCTAGCCAACGATTCGGCAATGCTTCCCGACCCGAAGCAGGACACATAGTCCGCTTCTGCACCAGCAAGGGCGAGCAGAGGACTGACGGCATGCGTAGCATAATGCATCGGAGGCAAGCCTTCCCAATACCCCGGCCAACCCGCCATTTCTTGCTGATGAGCGCCACGAAGAAACTGCAGACGACCTAATTGCCCACTATCGCGCAGCTCTTTCACATACAAGAATTCACGTGTGTAGACTGCTGTTTCCATCATCATATATACTTTGCCAGACGCTTGCTGAGCCTCGATGATATTCTGGCATTCTTCGACTGTCGTTGCCATTGGAACGGTACAGGCTACATGCTTACCCGCTCTAAGTGCTTTCACGCTCTGTTCGGCGTGCAGATGAATCGGTGAATTAATGTGTACAGCATCAACCTCAGGATCGAGAATCATTTCATCAAAGGAAGTATATCGTCGCTCGACGCCGAAAGCGTTCCCGATTTCGTTCAGACTTTGCTCTGATCTTTGGCAGATGGCATACAAATTCGTATCCGGATGCTTCTGGTAGATCGGAATGAATTCTGCGCCGAATCCGAGTCCGACGATGGCGATATTCAGTTTTTTGCTCAAGTAAGCACCTCCATAACTTTGATTAGGCTATATGGTAACGACATCAGTATAGGCTACCTGCAGGAAATGGTCTTCTCTGATCCCATCGAATCATTCTCAGTTTCCTTCATTTTCTCGTACTGTTAGCATAAGAAAAAGCCGTCCGGAAGATCGGAGATCACCGGACGGTACTTGGTTGTTGATGATTTCAGTTAGCGTGTGGGTCGGGCAGGTAGGAGGTTCAAGTTCATCACTCCAGACTCTTGCGAATCGTCAGGGTCGATTGGTCGCGGTAATCATTCGGTTTCATGCCAACCCAGTCATGGAACGTCCTGTAGAACGAGGCTCCGCTCTGGAATCCGCTCTGCAAGTACACTTCCGTAATAGTCAAGTCTGTACTAGCTAACAATTCTTTCGCTTCGTTAATCCTTAAGTACATTATATAAGTCTTGAATCCCATGCCGACCGCTTTGTGAAACAGACGCAGCAAGGTGGACTCACTGATCGCGAAAGAAGCGGTCACGTCTTGCAGACTTAACGGTTCGCGGAACCGTTCTTTCATGAACGCGATAATCGGAGCAACCGCTTGATAATCGCGGAGCGCCCGATTCCACTCCATGGCAGACATGTCGTGCTCATAATGGCGCAGCAGCAGGATGCAAATGTCCAGTATCAAGTAGCGGAGCCGATATGGGTACGCTTTCTCCCGCGTGTAGAATTCCGTGTGCAGCTTACGGATGAGAGAGCCGATTTCCTGAGCAACCGGAAGCTCAGCTGGTATACGGTTGATGAACTTGGCCGGCTGGTAGACGAAGGGAAGCAGCAGTTCCTGCTCGGTCTCTCCGAAGATGGAAGCTTCGAAGCTCAAGAAATAGTAGTTACTCGGAGAGACCGGGTCGGAGATCGCCCGGTGTCGCTCTATATTATTGACGACGAAGATGTCGCCGGGATGAACTTCATATTCCTTCTCACCGAAGAAGAATAAGCCTTGACCGGACAAGCAGAGCCCGACTTCCAGCTCCTGATGACGATGAAGCGGTTCCCGGTAAGGATTAGGCGAATGTTCCCCAACATGAATGCCATGATTGATCGATTTCGTCAATGTGTGTGTCCGCCTCCGATATTCCCAGTCCCCCGATAGGGATCAAGCCTGTGATGAAGAGTACTCGAACCGGTATTGTCCTGAACCTAGTTCTACTTGTACACCTTCCTCTATTATAACATGTCTTCTTATTCCTGCAGCTTCCGTGAGAGAGGTACCGCTCTCGGTTACATGGTCGAGTTGTGCGTTTGGCAGCGTAACTACAGCATCCGTGTTCGGCGGGATCGTGACCGAAATTACTGTTTTCCCATCCGGTAGCGTTTCCCAAGAAGAAGCGATTTCTCCGTGCATCGATTGATAGGTAGCCGAGACATGACTTAGCGCAGCATTCAGGTGAGGCTTAATGTTAATCCTTTTGTAGCCCGGATATCCCGGATCAGTGTCGATCCCGGCAGCAACGCGGTACAGCCAATCACCCACCGAGCCATAGGCGTAATGATTGAACGAATTCATATCATCACTCCAGAACGTGCCGTCTGTTTTGATTCCGTCCCAGTGCTCCCATATCGTCGTAGCCCCTTGCAGCACGGAGTACAACCAGGATGGATATTCTTGTTGCAGCACGAGCTGATACGCCAATTCCGAATAGCCGTAACGAGATAAGGCTTCGCACAGGTAAGGCGTCCCAACGAATCCAGTCGTCAGTCGAACTTTATTGTCCTTGATGTAAGAAGCAAGGATGCCAGCAGCACGCTTGCGGTCCTTCTCCTCGAGCAAGTCGAATGCGAGTGCCAATACATAGGCCGTTTGCGTCGGTGAAGCGACTCGGCCGTTCGGTGTTACGAATTCCTTGCGGAACTGCCCGATGATATGGTGATGCAACTCTGTGTAATGGGCGGCATCTTCCGCTTTGTTCAAGACGATGGCACTATTGGCAAGCAGCTTAGTCGAATAAGCATAGAAGGCGGTAGCGATCAAGTCTCTGGGTGTAGCGCCGATATAGCTTCCTTCCTTAGCGTCCAATGCTACCCAGTCTCCGAAGTGGAAGCCGGTGTTCCACAAATATTCGTTATCGCCTTGTGAACGCATGTAACTGACCCAAGCTTTCATACTGTCATATTGCACTTCAAGGATACGCGCATCTCCATAGCACATATAGATCGTCCATGGGCAAATAACAGCCGCATCTCCCCAAGCCGCAGATGAATGTGAGTTCGGATTCAATACGTGCGGGATGACGAAAGGTACGCCTCCATCCGGAAGCTGGTCGGCTTCCAGGTCTTTCAGCCACTTGGTGAAAAACGGGGCAACGTTCATATTGAACGCGGCCGTTCGAATGAACACTTGCGCATCACCTGTCCAGCCTAGACGCTCATCACGCTGTGGGCAATCTGTTGGGACATCGACGAAGTTGCCCTTCTGCCCCCAGACGATATTGCTTTGCAACTGATTGAGCAGTTCGTTGGAGGTGTGGAAACTCCCGGTAGGCGTCATATCGGTATGAACCACGATCCCTGTAAACCGGCCTTCGAGCTGGTCGGCCGGAATGCCAGTAACCCTCACATAGCGGAACCCTTGAAATGTAAAGTAGGGTTCATACGTTTCCTCTCCGGTTCCTTTACTAATATAGGTTACGGTCTGCTTCGCCTTCCGCAAGTTGCCGATGTAGAAGTTACCTTCTCGGTCCAACACCTCGGCATGATGCAGCACGACCTCCGTCCCTGCCGGCGCTTCAACCGTAAATCGTATCCAGCCGACCATATTCTGGCCCATATCCAGTACCGTATCGCCTTGCGGTGTGGAGAAGATGCTAACAGGCTTTAACTCCTGAATCGCCCGGGTCGGATCATTCTCTTGGGCGACTAATATATTCTTCGAATGTTCGAGTGCAGTTACCTTCCCCCAGTCGGCATCCTCATAATCCGCTCGCAGCCAACCGTTCGTCTCAAGCCTTGCATCATACGTTTCGCCATGATACAGCTCCGACATAAGCAACGCGCCTGAACGGAACGACCAAGTAGGATCGGTTCGGATCACTTCTTCGGTTCCATCTGTGTAAGTGACGTGCAGTTGCATTAGCGCGGCACGTTCAGTACCATATATGTTCCATTGGTGCTCCCAGCCCAAATTCCCTTTAAACCAGCCGTTACCCAGCATGATCCCGATTGCATTTTCACCTTCCGTAAGGAATCGGGTCACATCGAATGTCTGATATTGCAGCCGATTGTTGTAACTGGTCCAGCCAGGTGCGAACAATGTATCATCAGCCGCTTCGCCGTTCACGTACAGTCGATACAATCCAAGTGCTGTTGCATAAATCCGAGCTGAAGCAATTTTATGGTTCAGATGAAACGTTTTGCGCAGCTGATGGCACGGTTCTGGTGTGTCCTCGGCATGAGGCAGCTTGGCTGTAATCCAGTCGGCTGACCATTCACTGCTGCTGAATAGGGCGGTTTCYCAGTAAGCGGTCTCGCTCCAGGCTGAAGCGCTGCCTTGTCCATCCCAGACCCGAACCCGATAATAGTAACGCGTCCGTGATCGCAGGCTCTCGCCATCATACGTAAGGTGAATGGATTGGTTGGAGCTTACCTTGCCGGTATCCCATTCCAAGGCTCGATTAAATGTGTCTAGGGTACATACTTGAATTTGATAAGCGGATTGCCATGTATCTCTTGCATGAGCAGCAAGTTTCCAACTGATTCTAGGCTTTCTTTCATCGGTTCCGAGCGGGTTACGCTTATATTCACAGCTGAGATCAATGACGTACAGGGATTGGGACATGGCTCTCTCCTTTAATAGAATTGGATTCTCCATTCTCAGTGTAAAGGGGGAGGGGAGGGAATTACATCGGTGATCTTGACTTTTCTATACGGCATAATGGACAATATAGGTATAGAAAATGGTCCAAGGAGCAGGTGAGTCGTTTGTCGACGCGACAGCAAGTCATGAAAGGTTCCGATTTTTTTCGCAGTGAGCTAGCGATTTATGTCAATCGTGCAGAGGAAAGCTTCGAGAGCAGCTTCCATGCTCATGATTTTATTGAGATCACATACGTTTCGGAGGGAAGCGGGTATCATCATATCGGTGATCAGGTGCAGGCGGTATGCAAGGGTGATTTGTTCGTGCTTCCGGTAGGTGTGCCCCATGTGTTTCGTCCGGCTTCAGCGCACCCTAATCAGCGACTCGTTGTGTATAATATTATCTTCACAGAAAGCTTGTTCGAGCATTTGAGAGATCAGGTAATGGTGGACTTGGATGTGAGTTCGCTGTTGAAGCTGCGGCCAGGGGACAACGACCATGGATATTGGATACGGGATCGCGAGCTTGCATGTGAGCCGTTGTTTCTTGCGATGCACGAAGAATATTCGACCCAGCGCAGCGGGAGAATCGCCGTACTATACGGGCATCTCATACAATTGCTTGTTTTGCTACACAGGAAAACCACGCAACCCAACACCCGAACGTTCGAAACCGATGACCCGATCGGTGATGCGATTGAGTTCATTCGTTCCCATGCGAATGAAGGGCTGACGTTGCGAAGCATGGCGGATATGGGCAGAATGAGCGAGCGGCACTTCTTCCGTCTGTTCAAGCAACGAACGGGGCAGACGTTTCATGAGTTTGTGCAGCATGCTCGGGTTCGGACGGCATGTGAACTGCTGCAATGCACCGCGCACAAGATCAGTTTGATCTCAGAAACTGTCGGATATTCGGATATGGAGAGCTTCTACCGTGTATTCAAGCGCATCGTAGGCATGACGCCGGGTGAGTATCGCAAGCGCTCGGATTAGTAGGGACTAGGAGGGTGGGTAACACAACACGACAACAAGCTCCTCGCTCGATTCGCCTCTGTTCCACGTCATCGACTCCAGCCCAGCGGGTATAAACAACGTTTCCCCTTGTGTCAGCTCCATGATGCCTTCTTCGTATGTCAGTGTTCCGGTGCCCGATACAATAATGGCCGTAACAAATTGATCCTGCTTGGCATATTCGTAGACGCCTGCAACGTTCAATCGACTCATGCGGAAGCGGTCCGTGTGACAGGCTTGAATCAAGCTGGTTTCATACCCGCCCTCTGACTCAGCCGATACCTCAGGCTCCACTTTCCAACGTTGCAGGGCCCCCTCCATATCGGTAGATTCATAATGAAAGCATTGCAGCATGCGATCGAACCCGATCCCTTGATGACAGGCTTGATCCCGGAGTGCAACTCCCCTTGGGGTCGTCCGTTCGGTGCGTAAGGTAAGGTCGGTCGGCTCTTGAATCTCGATCAGCAAGCAGCCACTTCCGATGGCATGAGGCAATCCACCTGTGATGAGAAACACGTCGCCTTCCTGTACAGCAATTTTATGTAAGGACCCAATCATGCCCTCGATATTCTGCTCTTCAAACAACTGACGCCACGATGCTTCAGTTACTCCACTTTTGAACCCTAACAACACATAGGGCGCTTCTCCATTGATTGATCTGCCACCGAGAATATACCAGGCTTCCGTCTTGCCGAATCGAGAGTTGAATTCTCGCATCGCAAACTCCCGGTCAGGATGTACTTGAATCGTCAGTCTTTCACAGGAATCCAGTACTTTGACGAGCAGGGCAGGGCTAGACGCATAACGCTCAGCATGAAGCTTGCCCAGGAACAGGACCGGGTCTGATTCGATAAGCTCTTTTAGGGTGTAGCCCGCGTTATCCAACAAGCCTGGCAGGATCACCTTGCTTAACCCTTCCACAGGCAAATGTTCGCGTCCCACATTAACAGCTTGGACAGTAGAAGCGACCCATAACTCAGGATATTCGCTGTCCTGTGGATGGTCGCTATTCCGCCATGTGTCAAGACTTTTTCCTCCGCTGTACGTGCGCCATACTCGATCGTCGATCAGCTTGAGCGGCATTTTGCTAAGACGGAATGCAATATTCTCCATTGTCGGCCTCCGTGCTTCCATAGGAATGGGTTATTAAACCCATTGTACCAGTAATTATCCCCCACATACACTTGGAGGGTAAAGGAAAGAAGCACAAAAGAGGGAGTGAGCAGGAGAGTGGTGAAGCGAAGCGTCCGCCTTTGAAATCGATTCCTAACAACGACAATATTCAATCAAAGGAATCGATTTCAACAGCGGTCGGAACCTCGTGTTCACTCCCTCCCACGCGCCAACATGAACTTTACGCTCCAAAGACCTAACCAAATGACCAAACTCTAGTTATCGATGTTTAATCTGAGTTATATAAGCCATACTTGAAACCTAATATAATGAATTCATGCAAAGCGCTTTCAACCGATTCATCAAAAAAGTTCCAACAACTAGAGGGGGACAATGGGAGCATGAACAAATCGTTTAAACGATGGCTGGGTGCAGGTATGGTAACCGTTGTGGCAGCGAGCGTATTGGCTGGCTGCGGAGACAACACGAAGTCGACAGACAACAAACAACAAGGAGCAGGTTCATCCGATCAACCGTTCAAAGGGAAAAGCATTTCGATCGTTCTGGCGAACCATCCATGGGGCGACACACTCAAGACGTTAATTCCTGAGTTCGAAGCGAAGACGGGTATGAAAGTAAACGTGGAAAGCTTCTTCGAGGATCAACTCGATCAGAAGCTTGCCGTACAACTGACAGCGGGATCGACAACGCCTGATGTGATGATGTACCGCCCGTTGCAGCAAACGAAGTTGTTCGCTAAGAACGGCTGGGTCCAAGAGCTGGACAGTTTTGTAACCAAGGATGCGGCTTACGACTTCAATGATTTTGCCAAATCGGCTGTAGGCTCGACTATGGCTAACAACAAGCTGTACGGGATTCCGATCATTACCGAACGCGAAATCCTCTACTATCGCAAAGACATCCTGGAGAAAGCGGGCATTTCCGTACCGAAAACATTGGACGAGCTTGTAGCAGCGGCCAAGAAGCTGCACGATCCCAAAGGGGAGTTTTACGGATTCGCGGCTCGCGGTCAACGCTCTCCACTGATCAGCCAAGTGTCTTCCTACTTGTATTCAGAAGGAGGAGACTGGATGAAGGACGGCAAGGTGGCAACGGTCAATACGCCGCAAGCGGTCAAGGCATTTACAACATACGGTACGCTGCTGAAAGACTACGGCCCTCCGGGCGTGCTGAACATGTCCTGGCCGCAAGCGCTAGGTGTGCTTGCCCAAGGCAAAGTCGCCTTCATAACAGACGCAGATTCGGTCTACACGAACGCCGTCGATCCAGAGAAATCGAAAGTAGCGGACCAAATCGGATACGCGCAGTTCCCGGCTGGCGCTGCAGGCTCCAAACCGACGAACGTGTCCACATGGGCGCTCGCGATTAACACCAAGACAGCCAACAAAGATGCAGCATGGGAATTCATTCAATGGGCCACCAACAAGGAGAACACATTGAAGTTGCAGCAAAAAGGGAATCCGTCCGCACGGAATTCCGTATACGAGAATCCAGAAGGAGCCAAAGGGTTCCCGCCACAGTTGTATGAAGTCATGAAGTCTTCGATGAAAGTCGGCGTAGCGTATGACCGTCCTACTGTTATCAGTGTTGGGGAAGCGCGTGACGCGATTGGTGAAATTGTGCAAAAGGTCATTACCGGTGATACGAACATTCAAGCAGTGGCTGATAAGGCGAATGCGGCCTTCCAAGCCATTATCGACAAGGATAATAAATAAACACACAGTTCTGAACGGGAAAGGGTCATTCAGTGACCCTTTTCTTCCTTTCATGACATGCAATCAACCATTCCTAACTACGGAAGAAAAGGGGGAAACTCATGAATTACAGTTGGATTGATCGGAATATCAAATGGGTGTACACGCTGCCAGCGCTTCTATTCGTTGTGTTGATGATGGCGTTCCCTATTATATATACGGTGCGCCTTAGCTTCTACGAATGGGGTATGTCTTCGACTAGTCCTCCGACTTGGGTGGGCTTGGACAACTATATAACGTTAATCAAGGATTCGAGATTTTGGCACGCGGTCAAATCGACCTTTTATTTCACCAGTGTATCCCTCGTCGTTGAGGTCGTGCTGGGGATCGCCATTGCCGTGCTGCTGAACCGAACCTTCAGAGGGAAAAATTTCGTGAAGACCGTATTCCTGCTGCCGATGGTGGCCACTCCAGTCGCGATGGGTTTGGTGTGGACATTAATCTACGAACCTAGCATAGGCGTGGCGAATATTTTCCTGAAGGCGCTAGGCTTCGAACCCCAGTTGTGGCTGGCATCGCCTACGCAGGTCATACCGTCTCTGATTATTATCGATGTATGGCAGTGGACACCGATGATCTCTCTCATCATTATGGCGGGGTTGGCGACATTGCCGCATGATCCTTACGAGGCGGCTGACGTTGATGGAGCAAGCAGTTGGAGAAAATTCATCTCGATTACACTGCCCCTGCTCAAACCGACGATCATCGTCACAACGATGCTCAGACTCATCGACGTTCTGAAGACGTTCGACATCATATATGCCACGACTCAAGGTGGACCAAGCTTCGCCTCGGAGACGCTCAATCTGTTCGGGTACGTACTTGGTTTCCAATACTTTAAGCTTGGGTTGGCATCTGCCTTATTAGTCTTATTCTTCCTCATTGTGATGGGCTTTACGTTATTTATGCTATGGATGAAAAAACGAACGGAGGCCGCGTGATGAAGCAAAAAAGAAGAACGACAATCATACTGGCGCTGCTTACGTTTATAGTTCTGGTCGTCTTTGCTTTTCCATTCGTTTGGATGCTGCTGGCCTCGTTCAAAAATCAGGCACAGATCATGTCGACGGATCAGTTTTTTATTTTCAAGCCAACTGGGAAAAACTATTCCAGTGTATTTAAAGAATACGATTTCCTTAAATTCATTATTAATAGCTTCGTGGTTGCCGTGGGCGCGACGTTCTTCTCCCTCATTCTGGGCTTGCCAGCTGCCTATGCGATTGCCCGGCACCGTCTGCAGAAGCTGGGGGTTGTCATTCTGATCGCTCGGATTATTCCTGGGATTACGTTCTTAATTCCATGGTTCATTATATTTACGAAGATGAATCTGGTCGATTCGTATGTATCCCTGATATTAAGCCATATGCTCGTCAGCATGCCGTTCATTATCTGGATTATGATCTCTTTCTTCGAACAATTGCCATACGAGATAGAAGAAGCAGGCCTGATCGACGGTTGTACGCGGCACCAAGTATTCACGCGCATCATCTTGCCTATATCCGGTGCGGGTGTAATCACATCGTCGCTGCTGTCGTTTATTTTCTCATGGAACAACTTCATGTTCTCGATCATTATAGCCGGTGATAAAACCAAAACGCTTCCGGTTGCGGTGTTCAACTTCATGTCCTACTCCGAAATCAACTGGGGTGCCCTGATGGCGGCAGCTTGCATCATTACCCTGCCCGTTCTCGTTATTGCCTTGCTGGCACAACGTTATGTCGTTAGCGGTATGGCTGTTGGCGCGGTGAAGKGGTAACCGTTACTTACATGAACGAATACATCTTGAGGGAGGCGTGCAGGAATGATTACATTTGATAACACGAGAAGCTTGGACTTGATCGGCATCGGTCGATTGTGCATCGATCTGAACGCGAATGAAATTAATCGTCCGATGGAGGAGACGAGCACATTCACCAAGTATGTTGGAGGGTCGCCTGCGAACATTACAATTGCTGCCGCTCGGCTGGGGCTAAAGACTGGCTTCATCGGACGGGTGTCGGACGATCAGTTCGGCCGATTCATCATGCAGTACCTGGAGAAGGAGAAGATCGACACGTCCCGCATCGTGACGGACAAGCCTGGAAGTGTAACAGGTCTGGCTTTCACAGAGATCAAATCGCCGACCGATTGCAGCATCCTAATGTATCGGGACAACGTTGCGGACTTGAATCTGGAGCCGGATGACGTGCAGGAATTTTACATTAAACAGGCCAAAGCGTTGCTAATATCCGGCACCGCGCTAGCTCGCAGCCCATCCCGCGAAGCGGTGTTCAAGGCGGTGGAATTGGCCCGCAAGCACAATGTCGTTCTTGTGTTCGATATTGATTATAGACCTTACACGTGGAACTCCAAAGACGAGGTATATACGTATAACCGGCTTGTTGCGGAGAAATGCGATATTATTTTGGCGGGTCGGGAGGAATTCGATCTCGTCGTGCCGGGATGGACAACGGATGGTACTCATGATGACTTTGCTACAGCGAAGCAATGGTTCCAACACGAAGCGAAGCTTGTTGTCGTGAAGCATGGCAGCAAAGGCTCCATCGCCTTCACCCGGGACGGCAGCGTATATGAAGCTGGTGTCTTCCCAACCCAAGTTGTGAAGACGTTCGGCGCTGGCGATTCCTTCGCCGGAGCATTCATTTACAGCTTGATGCAAGGCCGGTCCGTGGAACAGTGTCTGGCGTTCGGCAGCGCTTCGGCTTCGATCGTCGTGGCTAGCCACAGCTGTTCGGATGCGATGCCGACCGTAGAGCAGATCCAGGAAGTTATCGACCGCGGTAGATAAGGCTGAACATTAGAGGGGGAGCAACACATGTTGGTGGGGTTGAAACAAATCGTAACGGATGCGGCGGAGCGGGATTATGCCGTTGCCGCATTCAACGTCTTCGGGTATGAGGATGCCATATCGGTTGTCCGCGCGGCGGAGGAGCTGCGCTCGCCAGTCATCTTGGCTGCCAACATCGTGGCGGTTACCCATACGCCATTGCCGATATTAGCGGCTGTTATGCGCTTGGCCGCGGAAGAAGTAACCGTGCCGGTATGCGTTCACTTGGATCATGGCAAGGACTTCAACTATATCATGCAAGCGATCCGTCATGGCTTCACTTCGGTTATGTATGATGGTTCACAGCTGCCGTTCGATGAGAATGTGAACCGCACGAAGGAGATCGCCCATGCGGCACATGCATTCGGCGTAAGCGTAGAAGCAGAGATTGGATCGGTTGGGTACAGTGATCCCACGATTAAGATGAAGCATGAGACGTCCGATCCGGATGAAGTGTTGGCCTTTGTCGAACAGACGGGGATTGATGCGGTCGCAGTATCGGTTGGAACGCTGCATCGCATGGAAAGCCAAGGGGCGAACATCGATTTCGATCTGCTTACAACGATACAGAACAAGCTCTCAACGCCGCTTGTTATTCACGGTGCAACTGGTGTGCCAGATGACCAGTTGCAGCGGCTCGTCTCCCATCGCGTAGGGAAGATCAACATTGGAACAGCGCTCCGGATGGCATTCGGCCAGTCACTTCGACAGGCCATACAAGAGCAGCCGGACGAATTCGACCGAATTAAGCTGTTCCAGCAGCCGATGCAGGTTGTTAAGGAAACGGCCATGAACAAGATGAAACTACTAGGATCCATGGGGAGGGCTTAATCATGTCACAATCAGCTCCATTACTATCGAACTTTATCGGCGGCAAGTGGGTCCCAGCTCGAGTGGATCGGCAGGAAGCCGTTCCAAACCCGGCTACGGGAGAGACGATTGCCTATGTTCCGCTGTCTTCCGCTCAAGATGTTCAAGATGCTGTTGTTGCAGCGAAAGCGGCTTTCCAGGAGTGGAAAAGAGTCCCTGTTCCGCGCCGGGGCCGTGTGCTGTTCAAATACCAACAACTGTTAGTCGAACATTGGGACGAGCTAGCCCGTCTCATCACGAAGGAGAACGGCAAGAGCTATGGTGAAGCGCACGGCGAAGTGTTGCGCGGCATCGAGTGCGTGGAGTTCGCCGCCGGCATTCCAACGCTGATGATGGGCAGCGTGCTTCCGGACATCGCAACCGGACTTGAATCCGCGATGTACCGGTATCCGATCGGCGTAGTCGGCGGTATTACCCCGTTCAATTTCCCGATGATGGTGCCATGCTGGATGTTCCCATTGGCCATCGCTTGCGGGAATACGTTCGTACTGAAGCCGTCAGAAAGGACCCCGCTTCTTGCGAACCGTCTAACAGAATTGTTCGCTGAAGCCGGATTGCCGGCCGGTGTACTAAATATTGTCCACGGCGCGCACGATGTCGTGAACGAAATCTTGACGAACGAAGGCATTAAAGCCGTGTCCTTCGTCGGCTCCCAGCCTGTCGCTGAGTACGTATACAAGACCGCAGCGGCTAATGGGAAGCGGGTGCAAGCACTGGCCGGAGCGAAGAATCACTCCATCGTCATGCCGGATGCTGATCTGGCGCTGACAGTCAAAGAAATAACGAACGCTGCATTCGGTTCGGCTGGAGAGCGCTGTATGGCCGCTTCCGTTGTCGTAACTGTGGGCGACATCGGCGATGCCCTCGTTCAAGCTCTGCAGGAGTCGGCAGACAAGATCGTGATCGGCAATGGACTTGAGGAGAATGTCTTCCTGGGACCGGTCATTCGGGAATCCCACAAACAACGCACGGTTTCGTACATTGAGAAAGGCAAGGAAGAAGGAGCCGAACTAGTCGTGGACGGCAGAGAAAGTCAAGCCGTAAGCGGTGACGGATATTTCATCGGCCCGACGATCTTCGATCAAGTGACGAAGGATATGTCGATCTGGAAGGACGAGATCTTCGCCCCAGTCTTGTCGATCATTCGCGTCAACACACTGGATGAGGCAATCGCCGTCACCAATGAATCGGAATTCGCCAACGGAGCTTGCCTCTACACGAATGACTCAAGAGCCATTCGCCAATTCCGCGATACGATTGATGCTGGTATGCTTGGCGTCAACGTTGGGGTTCCTGCTCCGATGGCGTTCTTCCCATTCTCGGGCTACAAGAAATCGTTCTACGGCGACCTTCACGCGAATGGCAAAGACGGCGTCGAATTTTATACCCGCAAAAAAATGATCGTCATTCGATAACATTCCAAAAAATAAAGGGGACCAATCAAATGAACTTATTTGACCTGACGGGCAAGAAAGCGATCGTAACCGGAGGCAGTCAAGGGTTGGGACGCGGTATGGCAACTGGATTGCACAATGCCGGTGCGGAAGTCGTCATTATCGACATTTCCGACAAGGCGCTGGAAACAGCAGAGCAATTAAGCCAAGAAGGCGCTAAAGTCTATGCGGTGAAAGGGAATCTGATGGATCGGACTGATCTGGAGCGTGCTTTCCGTGAGGCCGTGCAGCTATTAGGCGGGAAATTGGACATTCTAGTGAATAACGCAGGTACGCATGACCGTAGAGCAGCTCTTGAGCTGCCGGTCGAGAGCTGGGATCGTGTGTTAGAATTGAACATTACCGCCGTCTTCCAGCTGTGCAAGCTGGCAGGTGAAGTCATGACCCAGCAAGGCAACGGGAAAATTATTAGTACAGCCTCCATGCTCAGTTTCATTGGCGGCTTCAATGCGACAGCCTATGCAGTCAGCAAAGGCGGTATCGCGCAGTTGACCAAGTCGTTATCCAATGAGTGGGCGGGTAAGAACATTCAGGTCAACGCGATTGCACCGGGGTATATGGCAACAGAGATGAATACCGATCTGATGGCCGATACTGTCCGCATGCCGCAAGTATCCGCTCGGATTCCAGCGGGACGGTGGGGAACCCCAGAGGATTTGGAAGGTGTCGTGGTGTTCCTGGCGTCCGATGCTTCCAACTACATCACGGGTGCCGTCATTCCAGTAGATGGCGGGTATTTGGTCCGCTAACATTCGCTATGTCGAACGGTTATCATGTACGATTGATCGCTGGTCACATTACATGTCACAGGCAGATGTGTCGGGGCTTCCATGCCGCTCCGATGCATCCGCTTTTTTTCATACAGGTTGGTGAGAGACGGGAAGGTGCGCTATGCTGTTCAAACCGGGTATTTTTCGCAAAATAGTTATGCTGCTGATCCTGCTCCTCGTCCCGATTATGCTGATGTATACCGTTTCGTACCGGATCAGTACCAACGTGGTGCAGAAGGAGCTTCGTACGTCGAATCTCGATCAATTGTCGTTTTTCCTGCACCAAATCGATAGCAACATTCAACAGCTGGCTATGTTCCCGACGATCATGAGCAATGATCCATACATCCGCGAGTTTATTAACCCGCCAGAATCGCTGGATTTGCTGAATGCCCAGTCTCGACTCTCCCAGAAGCTGAGCTTGCAAAGTGTCGCGAATAGCTGGAGCAACAAAGTGACCGTGTTGATTCCGCCGCAGAAGCGGTTTGTATCCTCCGACATCTTCCTAACACAAGAAGACCGTATGTTCACAGGGCCTATGTACAAAAGGTGGACCTATTTACAAGAATCGAGCATCTATTCAGGACAATCCTACTTTCTTCAGGAGATCGGAGATCCTGTTAATGAATCGATGAGGGAGCGGACAGATACTGTATTCCAAGTGCAATTCAGCAGTGAGAATATTACGAATATGCTAGACGTCTACAAGCGGGGACACAATAACAATCCGTTGCTCTTCCATCCCAAGTATGATCCGATCTTGAATAGTACGGCATCACGCCCTCTTGTCCAGCAGGTGTTGCTCAATCTGCGTTCTGAAGAGTTAGGTGCCACGGGGCAAAAAGTGATGACGCTGGATAGTCGTTCCTATCTAGTCAGTTATGCACAGTCGAAGCAGTTGGATTGGTATTTGGTCGACTATGTGCCTGTGCAGGATATACTTGCCCCGATTCGTACAAGCTGCAACTATTTTTACTTGTTCATAGGGGTACTGCTTATTCTGGGTGTTATTTCTAGCTTTTGGCTCTATCGCAATGTGCAAATTCCGGTCAGTGAACTGATGCAAGGGGTTAATCGAATCAAGCGAGGCGACTTCTCAGCAAGAGTCCAGTACCGGGCGAATAATGAATTTGATTTCGTCATTCATCATTTCAATCAAATGACTGAGCAGATCCAGATCCTGATCGAAGATGTGTATGCCGAGAAGTTAAGGTCGCGGGAAGCGACACTCAAACAATTGCAGTCCCAGATCAATCCGCATTTTCTGTACAACTCCTTGTTTTTCATTATTAATTCTGCTCTGATGGATGACCGGGATTCTGTCGTGCAGATGTCGCAAAATTTAGCATCGTTTTTCCGCTATGCGACGCGGTTGGAAAATCAGACAGCGACTGTGCGCGAAGAACTGGATATGGTACAGCATTATTTGGTCATCCAGAACCTAAGGAATGAACGGCTGCAATTCGAGATTGACGTGCCTGCGGAGATGATGGACTTGGAGATCCCACGCCTCATTCTTCAGCCGATTGTGGAGAATGCGCTCGTTCATGGTATTGATCGCAGTGAGCATAACGGCTTCATCCGGATTGAAGGGGAATCCGATGAGGATCACCACCGTCTGATCGTGGAGGACAATGGTGCCGGAATAACGGCTGAACAGATCAAAGCGCTGCATAGACGCTTATCCCTACCCATGTCAGAGGAGATCGGTACAGGTACTTGGAACGTAAATCGCAGGCTGCAGTATTTGTTCGGTGAAGGATCAGGGCTGACATTCGAGCAGGCGCCAGGAGGTCGCACAAGAGCAATTCTGACGTGGAATCGGAACAAACCATAACAATGCGAGAATGGAGGAGACTACATTGCAACTGCTTATTACGGACGACGAAGCTCACGTGGTGGAGAGACTGAGTACCGGAATCGATTGGAAGGCGATTGGGATTGATCAAGTACACAAAGCCGGTTCGGCCAAAGAAGCGCTTGAATTGCTTCGTCAATTCTCGATCGACATCGTCATCACGGATATCCAGATGCCGGTCATGAACGGACTCCAGCTCGTCGCAGAAATCCGCAAGCGCTGGACGAGAACGAAATGCATCCTGCTGTCTGGCTACAGCGACTTCGGCTATGCGAAGGAGGCGATCCATCACCAGACGGAAGAATATTTGATCAAGCCGGTCACCGATGAAGAATTGATTGGGACGGTCGTTCGTACGATGGACAAGCTGAAGCAGGAGTGGGAGGAAGTGTTGTCTCGGCAAAATCTGTCTCACACGCTGCAGGAAAACCTTCCCCTGCTGAAAGGAAACTTATTGAACGAGTTGCTACAGGGGCGCAAATTCCCTGCTTCTTCCTTGCTGGACAAGACGCAAATGCTAGGTATTCCGGATCTGGTCGAACAACCGATCGCTCTTTTGGTCGTTCGACTGGAAGATCCGTTTGTCGAGCTTGATTTTCGCAGCCTCTCCCTTATGGAGTACGCAGTTGGGAACATGGTCGAGGAGCTGATGGGGCAGCAGTTCGTAGTCTGGCATACGAAGGATTCCCATGATTATCTCGTCTTCTTGCTCTCTCCCCGAGAGCTAGTCGATTCCGATGCCAACGAACGTAATCGGCTGTTCGAACGTGCCGCTTCGCAGCTGCAGGATGCGGTACGTACTTATTTGAAAGGGACCATCTCGGTACTGGTCAGCGGTTGGGGGACATTTCCCGGAGACAGTTCTTCCTTGTACAACAGCTCCATCTCTGCATTCCGCAAACGGATTGGCGGCGAGAAAGAGCTGTTCGTTCGCGTTCAAGACGATCTGATCCAGATGGAAGTCAAGTCACTGCAGCACTTGTACGAGCCTCCGGGTCTAATTCCCTTGCTCGAAGCAGGCAGATGGGACATGGCCGAGGAGAAACTCAACCAAATTTTCAAAGAGCTTCAGGACAAGTGGGGCGGATCCCATGAGCATATGCTGGAAGTGTATTTTCACATCTCATCGGCCTATATATTTATTATTCATAAGAACGGTCATCAATTGTCACAGCTGCTGGATGATGATTTCGACATGCTGCTGGAACGTGCTCCGTTTCGGTCGGTTAACCTGCTTCATGAGTGGTCCTTGCGCATTCTGCAGCGCTTGGTTGCGGATACGGTTCGGGAGAGCCGGGATACTAGAACGACGATCATCAAGGAGATCCGCAACTTCATTGACCAGAATCTAGCGGACGACGTATCGTTGCAAGCGATTGCCAACCATGTGTACCTGCACCCGACTTACATTTCGAAAATTTACAAAACGGAAACAGGCGACAACCTGAGTGATTACGTGAATAAGGTGCGAATGGAGCGAGCGGAGTATCTATTGAAAATTGGCCATGAGAAAATCTATGAGATTGCCGCCAAGCTCGGCTACCAACGGCCCCATTCGTTCAATCACGCCTTCAAAAAGGTTCATGGGCTAATACCTCAGGAATATCGCGATCAGTATTCTTGACTATATAATCCAAGCACTTAGTCACGACGGGCATCACTTCCTGGAACAAAAGCTGGTACGATTAGAAAGAAGACATGCTTGTTTTTGTCGACCATTTCTATTCAGGGAGTGACTGCCAATGTTTCCTGCTCAAACGAAACCATTAGTGAAAGGTGTTGCCTACCACGGAAACCGGATGCTTAGGCATGTGGAAACGGATATGCGCGACATCGTCAACCATCATTTCAACTTGGTCGTGCACATGTTGTCGCACACCGATTGGGATCGTCACCGCCATGTGATGAAAGAAATCATACAGATTACGGAAGGACATGGGCTGGACGTATGGGTAGACAACTGGGGTCTCGGTGGGCCTCCAGGCGACAAATCCCATTTCCTAGGCTATTACCCGGATAGCCATCAAGTGTATTCAGATGGTTCGGTTGATCCCGTACGGGCTTGCCTGAACAGTCCGCACTTTCGCAGCTTCACGAAGGAATGGATAGATGTTGTTCAGGATATCGGTGGGAAAAGTATATTTTGGGATGAGCCGCATTTGGCTGCCAAATCGATGGAGAATGGAAAACCCAAAGTGTGGACATGTTTCTGCGATCGGTGCCAAGCCTTATTCCGCGAGCGTTATGAGAAGCCAATGCCGGACGTGTTCGATGAGCAAGTGGAAGAGTTCCGCATCTGGTCGGTTGTCGATTATTTCCGCGAGGTCACGGGCTACAGTCAGAAGAAGGAGCTGGAGAACATCGTCTGCGTCATGTTGGGCGGTTCTTACGGTATCAATCTCGATTCCATCGAGGCGATCTGTAGTCTGGACTCTCTTGGTAATATAGGATCAGACCCGTACTGGAGCAGCATCAAGGATCAACATCCGTATGATTTCGTGTATGAAGCAACCAAGCGTAATCTGGAAGTTTGCCAGAAGTTCAATAAGGATCATAACATCTGGATTCAAGGGTACCAAACTCAGAAGGGGCGCGAAGAAGAGATCATTTGGGCGACGGATGCCGCCTATGATGCAGGAGCTCGCACCATTCTGGTGTGGGGATTTCGTGGTTCTGAATCGAATGACTATCGAGCTGTCTATCCGGATATGACTTGGAACGCCATTGGGGAAGCGATGCGACGAATATCCGATAGGCACCGTGATGAGATTCGACAGTCCAGGCTTGGTGGGTTGAAGTAATCTAAAAAGTACGCCCCTCTCTTTACTTGGAGAGGGGCGTACTTTTTATTTCGAAGAACGTTTCCTTCGTTAACAGCCGATCTCTCGCAGCAACTGAGTACCTTCGCGAAGCTTGGACAGCTCCGTGCCGGGAGCGTATTCCAGAATAAGCTGGCAACTGGGGGCGTCGCGGAGCGCATCCCAGATTGGCGCCAAATCGATGGTCCCTTCGCCGATCGGCAGGTGTTCGTCGGCACTTCCGGAATTGTCGTGAAGATGAACGCAGCCGAGCCTTGGCGCCGTTTGCCGGATCAAGGCCGGAATATCCCAGCCGTTAATGTGAGCGTGTCCGGTGTCCACCAAATAGACGGCTGCTTCATCCAATCGTTCGACGAAGCGTACGTATTCCTCTTGGCTGAAGAGGGAGCTTCCGTGGTAACCGACATTTTCGATTGCAAGCTGGATGCCAAGCGGCGCTGCGATGCGGCACAGCTGGTTGACTGCCTCCTCCGCCCGAAGCGCGGCGGTTTGCTTGTCAAACGCGGGTGAGAAGCAGAAGCCGGGATGGATGACGACATGTGTCGCCCCGATTCGATGTGCAAACTCGATCGACTTGCGGTACTCCCCGAACGAAGCGTCGCGTATCGCCCGGTTCTCGCTCGTCAAGTTCGTATCCCACGCCGGCGGATGCACGGTGTATGACGCCTTTGTGCCGATTAAATACGGAACAAGCCTCGCCGATGTCCCTTCCATATTGTCCCACGATTTGCCGTCCAGCAGCAATTCGATATGCGTCGTTCCTTCTCCCAATAGCTTTTCCACATTGATTTCCGCTTGTCCGCCCAATAACAGCAAATCCGAATAGCTGATCATTCGCTCCATTGTGTAGTTCCTCCGTCTCCAACCCGATATGATCGCCGAATAGACGATGCCAAGTTTATCCTAAGTCCGATCACGACGGGATGCAATTGACACTTTTTCGTATTTTGTACAGTTCTTTGGAGAAAGCCAGTTTCTACCCGATCATGCCTCGAAATGGCTATTTGGGCAAGGGCCGGATTCGGCGGGATTAGAGGTGAATCGGTGCCTTCAACAAGCCGAATGTGGCGTTATTTCTTGCGGCGAGAGAGTTGCCATTTGTTACGAATGTGTTCTAACGTTACGATCGACCCGACAGTTGCAAGGTATCGTGGAAGGTGTGTATAGGGGAGTTCCGTTTGACAGCTTATACTGTGGGGGAAGTATCGGTACAGGAGGCTTGCCAATATGATAGGGTCTCCCTAACCAGATCATGGAGGGATCGAACATTAGTCAAAATCAGGAAAAGCTCACTCGAAGAAAGCTACTTGCCGGGTTCGGTGCGGCTGGGGTCGTTTTGGCATCGCAAAGCTTGTTGGTCGGCGGTCTGTATGGTTCGGCGAAGGCTCAAACATCCGTGTCAGACAATGTATACGGCGACAATAAGGAGAAAGAGATTAAAGCAAAACCATCTGTACATATCGATTGGATTAACGTAAAAGATTATGGAGTGAAAGGTGATGGCGTCAAAGACGATTACACTTCAATGGATACAATCATTCGGCAGCTCGATTCGGTTGAAGGTGCGACGCTTTATTTTCCAGAAGGGACTTATCGAATCGGTGCGAACTTGACGTTCCCGCCTTCGGTTCGGTTACTGTTCGATCAAGGGGCGATGCTGGCTCCGGGATCAGGGGTAGCCTTGATGCTGAATGGGCCTATAGAGGCTGCGTTGTCTCAAATTTTCACAGGCAATGGAGACATTGGCGGAACTTTTGGCGCCCGCGACCTATATCCACAGTGGTGGGGAGCCAAAGGTGATGGGGTCGCAGACGACACGCAAGCGTTTCAACGGGTGCTGAATCTGAGTAAAACGAATAGCGGAATCACCGTTGTTGTTCCGAAAGGCATATACACAGTGACCAAGATCCTGCTGATTTACGGCAATACCCGATTGTCGCTAAATCACAATGCGGTTATGAAACGGTTTCACGATGACAGCTTCTTCCTCAATGGGGACTATGGAGCCCAGTATGATCGTTACGAAGGCCAAGGCAATATCATCATCGAAGGCGGTATGCTGGATGGGAATATCATTCAGTATCCCGACGCGTTTAATGGGATCAATATAGCCCATGCGAACAATGTGACGATCCGCGATATAACGATTAAGGACATTTCTTGGGCTCACGCTATCGATATCAATGCAAGCAGCAATGTGCTTGTGCACAACTGCAAGTTTCTCGGGTACAAAAATGCCGCCGACGGCTCGCGTTACTTCTCGGAAGCCATTCAAATCGACGCGATGACAAAGCTGGGTTTCACTGCTTTCGGCAAATATGACGGCACTCCAAGCCGAAACATTACCGTACGGGACTGCTACTTTGGTCCAAGCGGAACGGAGGGAACGGCCGCCTGGCCTGCGGGAGTAGGGACTCATGGCGCGATTCACGACGTATGGGCGCATAACATTAAGATCGTTAACAATACATTCGACGGGCTGACGTATTGGGCGATCCGGTTATTCAAGTGGAACGACTGTATTGTCCAAGGCAATACGATGCTGCGCTGCGGCGGAGGGATTACAGTAAGCACGCCAAGTCCGAACAGCGAATCAACAAAGGACAAGGACGGGATTCAGCGCGTTACATCGCAAGCAGGAAGTCGGATCATGATTTCCGATAATTTGATTACTGGGACGACGCAGTTCGCCGCAATAAGTTGTTATGGTGCGGTTCAGGTGTTCGCGCAAGAGATTGCAATTACCAATAATATCGTTCGCGATGTATTCACTGATAAGACGGCCATTACAACGTCATGGTGTAAAAATGTTCAACTGCAAGGGAACATCGTAACCAATGTAAGACGCGGTATTTATACCGAGAATACACTGGATTGCCATGTGGCGGATAACCGGATCGAAGTCGCGAGTGCGGATGGCATTTGGCTGGCCAAAGGATCCAATATGTCCGTTCACGGGAACGATATTAAAAATTGCGGCTCGTACGGGATTCTATTGAACGAAATCACCGGTATCACCATCCATCACAATGTCATGGATTCCGTCAGCGCCGGCGAAGCCAACCGTTATGACGGCATTATGCTGAGCAGCAAAGTGGAGAACGGATCCATTCACAACAACACCGTAAGAAAGGCGGTTAACGGAAACCCGAACCGTTATGGGATCCAGATTACGGCCAGCTGCAAAAATATAGATACGTTCAACAATATAGTTGAGGGTGTCTCCGGTAATTACCGCAACAGTTCAACAACATCTTCCGACTCCTATTGCCTGTACTCTCCGAACGGCTCCTGCTTTAAGGTGTCGGTGGATGATGCCGGTTCGCTAACGACAAGAAAGATCCAATGAAGTTCATGTGACGGATGAGAAGGGGAAATAACAATGATCGGAAAACAGTTCAAAAGCCTTGTTATAGTGGCTGCGGCGTGCGCCGTATTAGCAGGATGCTCCGGTAAAAAGGAGCAAGCGGATCCTGCGGGGGCAAGCAATCAAGTTGTAAGTCAGGAACCGGTTACCGTCACGCTCGGCGTACGGCCCGGGTATTTGTCGGATGAAGAGATTGAGCGATATTTCGTGGAACCGACGAAGAAGAAATACCCCCATATTACAATTCAAAAAATCGTTCTCGACGATAAAGTGAACTCGTTCGACAATTTAGTTGTGCGGAGCGAGGTACCGGATATTATCGTACATACGTCCTTACTTCTCGGGGATATGAAACGATTAGGACTGGAACAAGATTTGAGCGAATGGATCCAAAAGAGCAAACTGGATACCGGCCGCTTCAATCCCGCAACGCTTGAGGCAGTCAAGCTGGCCAGCGAGAAGGATGCTCTGATCGCGATCCCGTACACCTACCTGTATAACTCTTTGTACTACAACAAAGATATTTTCGATAAATTCGGTGTTTCTTATCCGAAGGACGGCATGACCTGGCCGGAGGTGACGGAGCTCGCCAAAAAATTGACGCGATTTGAAGACGGCGAGCAGTACAGGGGGCTGGAACCCGATTCCGTCTATCGGGCAGGCTCGCAGCTCGGACTTCCTTTGATTGATCCGAAGACGTTCAAATCGATCGGCAATACGGATAACTGGAAAAAAGTTGTTGAGATGGTAAAGGGAATTTATGAAATTCCCGGCAACGGCAACATTCAAACGTTCACCAGCGGTATGAAAGCTTTTACCAAGGATCGTAAGCTGGCCATGCTTGCGAGCGTGAACCCGCTGGCCGACTTTGCGCAGGTGAAGAACGAATTTACCAATTGGGATCTCGTTTCTTATCCCACTTGGCCGGAATTGCCTGGAGTCGGAACGCAGTTCGATCTTCATCTGATGATTATTCCGTCCACGAGCTTGCATAAAGATGCGGYGATTCAAGTGGCGAGTGTCGTCGTATCGGACGAAGTACAGCTGGATATGGCTCACAATGGCAAGCTTTCCGTGCTGAAAGACAAGAAATTCCAGAATGAATTCGGCAAGAAAATGGATCACGTGCAGGGGAAAAATGTGCAGGCTATCTTCAAAACGACTCCGGCGAAGCCGTTTCCGCCAACGGTATACGGCAGCAAGTCTTTTAACGAGATAACCAAAGTGATGACCACGGTCGTAAAAAACAAGGTGGATATCAATACCGCGCTCCGCAATTACGATGAATTGATGGATAAATATATCGAGGCAAATAAACCGAAATAACCTACTACTATTTACTACAGCTAACGGGAGGATTAATAAGGATGAAGAACAAGTGGATTTCTTTGCTCGCAGCAAGCTTATTGACAACGACGATATTGGCAGGGTGCGGAGGAGCAGGCGACAAGGCCGCTTCAGGGGGCCAAAGTCAGCCATCGAACAAGGAAGTGAAGAAACCGGATCCGGTAACGATCACGATCGGGATCAGAGCGACGGGCTATTTGACCGATGAGGAAATTCAGCGCTACATCGTTCAGCCGGTAGGCAAGAAATATCCGCACATCACGATCAACCGGATCGTGTTGGACGATAAAGCCAATTCGTTCGAAAATTTGCTGGCCTCAGGTTCGCTGCCGGATATCATTTTCCATACTTCGCTGCTCCTTCCGGATCTGAAAAGGCTGAAAGCCGATCAGGATTTGACCGAATCGATCAATGCGGCGAAAATCGATCTGAACAAATTTAATCCGACGGCGCTCGAGGCGGTCAAAATTACGAGCGAAAACAGCTATTTGATGGGCGTTCCGTATACGATGCATTTTAATGCGCTGTATTACAACAAAGATATTTTCGACAAGTTCGGCGCTCCCTACCCGAAAGACGGCATGACCTGGCAAGAATTGACCGAGCTCGCCAAAAAAGTAACGAGGACGGAAGACGGTGTACAGTACAGGGGATTCGAACCCGATTCTATATACCGGGCAGGCTCGCAGCTCGGGCTGCCGCTAGTAGACCCGAAGACGTTCAAATCGCTCGGCGACACCGCCGAATGGAAGAAAGTCGTGCAAATGGCCAAGGACGTATATGAAATTCCCGGCAACTCGACCATTCAAACGTTCAGCTCGGGCGTCAACGCTTTCGTCAAGGACCGCAAGCTTGCCATGCTCGCGGGCTTGAACTGGCTTCCGAACCTCGCCGAAGTGAAGGACCTGTTCCCGAATTGGGATCTGGCCTCCTACCCGACATGGCCGGAAAAGCCGGGCGTCGGCACCCAGATCGACCTTCACGTCATGGTCGTGCCTAGTAGTAGCAAGAATAAGGAAGCGGCCGTTCAGGTCATCGACACGGTCGTATCCGAGGAAGTTCAGCTTGATATGGCCCGCAACGGAAGGGTTTCCGTGTTGAAGGACAAGAAGTATCAGGACGAGTTCGGTAAAAACCTCGATTTCCTGAAAGGGAAAAACGTCCAGGCGATATTCAAGTCCGCGCCGACCAAGCCGTTCCCATCCACGGTCCATGCCAATAAAGCATTTAACGAGATTACGAAGGTCATGACCCAGGTTGTCAAAAACAGAGTGGATGTGAATACCGCTATGCGCAGTTACGACGAGCTGATGGATAAATATATTGCGGGTCAAGGCAAATGAGTTTGCACAACTCTGGTATAATGCTAGAATAGATAGCGGGAATTGTCGAACGGAAGCGGGGGGAGAATCATGGGTCAGGCCAAAAAGTGGATCTTGGCGACAGCAGTGTTGCTAATTGTTGCTTGCTCGCTCGTATGGATCGGCAGCAATCACACGAATAAGGCGGACACGGCCGAAGGGCCGCCCCTTCTGCTTCCGCAAGGCATGCCGATTATGAGCAAGCCGGTGGAGCTGACGTTTCTGACCGGCAAATCGGCTACCAGTGCCTCCAATTGGAACGAAGTGCTGCTCTGGAAGCATTACGCCAAGATGACCAACATAAACATACGGTTTCAGCTTGTTCCCTTCGAAAGTTTGGGAAAGGCAAGAAGGATGGCGCTGGCTACCGGAGATTACCCGGATGTTTTCTATGCAGCCCGGTTGACCGCTTCCGAGCTGATGAAATACGGAAAAGACGGAGTACTGATCGGGCTGAACGACATGATCGATAAGTACGCCCCGAATATCAAGCGTTTGTTGGACCATTATCCGGACTTACGGAACGCCTTGACGATGCCGGATGGCAATATCTACTCGATCCCTTCGTATTACGATCCGGAATTTTTGTCCATGCTGATCGGAACTCCGCTGTGGATCCATAAGGACTGGCTTGAAGCGCTGCATTTGTCCGAGCCGCAAACAACTGACGAATGGTATGCCTACTTGAAGGCGGTGAAGAACGGCGACCCGAACGGGAACGGAACCGCGGACGAAGTTCCCTTCGGGAGCATCGGAATCAACGTGCTGATCCATCAGTTGAAGGGGGCGTGGGGGCTTGGCAACCGTGGGCTGGCCAATACGTTTGTGGATTGGGACGAATCGGCGGGGCGTCTCCGATTCATTCCCACCGATCCCGCATACAAAGAGGTTCTCGAGTACATACATAAGCTTTATGCCGAAGGGCTGATCGAGAAAGACATCTTTACGATCGGAAGCAGCGAGTTTTATGCTAAAGGGGCACAGGGCTTATACGGTTCCATGGTCATACCGAATCCGGTTACGTTGATGAAGCAGACCGGTTACGTCGGAACGCCCGCCCTGCAAGGACCGCACGGCGATAGACTGTATTCCCACGTGAAAGCCCCGCTTGTCCACGTAGGCGCCTTCGCGATTACTAGCAAAAACAAGCATCCCGAAGCAACGCTCAGATGGATCGATTATTTGTTCGGCGAGGAAGGCAGCAAGCTGTTCTTTATGGGAGTTCCGCCCGTAAGCTATGAAGAGACGGAGGACGGGGAACTCCGGTATGTGGAGAAGATTACCAACAATCCGGATGGTCTGACGATGGAGCAGGCGCTGACACCGTATGTGACTTGGCTCGGCGGAAGCTATCCGGGCTATGTGCGGCTGCCGCTGTTCAACGGCTCGGAAAGCTTGCCCCAATCGCTCGAGGCCGCCAGTAAAGTGAAGCCCTACGCAGTCAAGGAAATATGGCCTCCGTTTAACTTCACTCCGGGGAGTCTCGGAACGGAAATTTTCTCGTATATCCAGGATATGCAAGCCAAATTCATTACCGGAGAGGTACCTTTCGCAGACTGGGACAAGTACGTCGGCGGTCTGAAGATGATCGGACTCGACAAATATATGGAAATGTACAATGACGCTTTTCAGGACTATTTGAAGAGCAAGTAAAACCGAAACTAAGAAAAACCGTCCGGTTCCCGGACGGCCCTTGGTCGTTGCTATCAGTTTGGCGCATGGGGAGGGGCAGGCAGAGGGGTTACGACCGCTGTTGAAATCTTGTGCTTTGGATTGGAATGGGTAAAGGGTAGCACAATCTTTCAAAGGCGGACACTTCGCTTCTCCACTCCCTCTACCTGCCCTTCTTTGAGCTACTTTCGATCAAGACGTTACTTTCTCCGCACGCTCCGACATCCCATATGTTGTAATCAGAATCAGTAATTTGAAACATTCAGGCTGTTAGTCGATTCTATCGACGAGTTAACCTATCCAACCTACCGTTTCAGACTCCTTCCCAGCCATGATAACCGAACTTCCCTGCTCCCAGGCCATATCAGTTGAAAATGGATAAACCCCAAAAACTTATAAATTCTTATATGTTGAGAATAGCCGGACTACGCCTGCAGTCCGACCTTGCTTTCGAGTGCCGACCTCTTGCGGTAGTCTCCGGGAGTAAGGCCGGTTATTTTTTTGAACATCCGGATGAATGACGTGACGTTGCGGTAGCCGATTCTTTCGCCAATATCCTGAATGCTGAGGCTCGTTGTATGCAGCATCTCTTTCGCTCGGCGAATGCGCACGTTGTTCAGATGATCGCTGAAGTTCGTTCCCGTTTTTTCTTTGATATAGGCGGACAAGTAGTTGCTGGACATGTTCATGCGATCGGCTACCGAATCAAGCGACAAGTCCTCGGCATAATGCGTCTCCAAATAATCGGCCAAAAACTCGACAACGGGATCCTTCTCGTCGCGTTTTTTTTTGATAGAATCGGCCGCTACCGAGACGAAGCGGTCGAAAAACTGTTTGTAGTCATCGAGTGTGAAACATTCCTCCAGATCTGTCAGCATCCCGTTTAATTGCTCCGATCTATCCAGATCCACATTTGCCTTTTCCGTAGTTTTAAGTATTTTAGAAGTTGCACCATTGGCAAAGTCGCGGAATTGGATGCGGAACGCTTCTTTTCTGTGCATATGCTCCAGCATCCGATGGATCAGTTGGCCGCATGCCGCCCCATTGCCCTCCTGCATATTGACATAGAACTCCTGCTCCTGCTCTGCCGTAAACACGAAATGATTCGCGTTGAGAGCATCCTCCCATACAACCTGCATCTCATCCCGAAGCCCGGCCCGCTTCACGCGGTCCGAAGCCTGCATGTAAGCACGGTTAAAATCCGATCCGGCGCTAAAAACCGAGCTCACCGCCACCGTAACGAGATAATGGTCCTTATCCCTGTCGAAAATCGGTTTCAGTACGGCCAGCGTCTCCTCAAGCTTCTGATGCGGCTCTTCCCCATAAACGACTGATACGAGTTGATTGCTCTCGGTTTGCAAAGTCCGTGAATGTTCGAACCGGTTCGACATCATCAAATCTACGCATTCGCGCGCGGCGTAAGTCAACCGTTCCGCCTTTAAATGCATGGCATGGAGCAGCGTATGGCGGAAGCTCAATTGAAACAGGACGATCCGGAACGGAGGCGTGTTCGCAATCGCCTCTTTCCACTCGCTGGAGCCTGCTCCAGTTGCGATCATTTTCAGATTGCTTATATATCCGAAATCGGTGAGCAGCGACGTTTTGTTCTGCAGGTCGTCGTGAATGTCGTTCCGCTCCTGAATGAGCTCCCTCGATATTTCGTTGATCAGCGTAAACTCATATATGCTGCTCTGCAAGACTTCGGGACTCCGGTGTCTCAGGGAGGCGATAATCTGCTTCACCGGGGCATTGATTTTCCGGCTGAACACGACGGATGCCGTTGCCGCAATCATAACGGACAGGATGAACAGGACAAGCAGCGTCCATTTCAGTTTGTAGATTTGCGCTGCAATTGTCGAGTACGGAACCGACGTCATATACGTCAAGTTCGATTCTCGGCTCTTCTTGTAAAAGTAATAAGTATCATCGCTCGCAACGTAGTCCTTGTCCACCGTGGGAATAAGCCGCTTGCCCGCCCCCGCGGGACCCGAGGAATCGAACAGAACGGTTCCGTCCTGATGGAGAATCGTAAAGGCCGGACTATCGTTGCTGTAGAACGATTCGAAGAGCTGCTGCGCATCGAGTAGACCGATGATGAGATGATTGTAGCCGGGCAGCTTGACGGTCATCGGAAACAGCTGCTTGCTCTGTTTATCCGAAGAAACGACGGAAAAAAAACGGCTCGGATGCARCTCCGACGTATACGGCTGTTTAAATTGCTGCTGCCAGAAGTCGATTCCATATGTCTCGCTGGCATAGAATCGGGAGAACAGTCGGTCGGCGTCGCCGGTACCATTTTTGTCCACCGTAAAAGAAGCCGAATTGTAGAACACGATGATGTTGTCCAAATACAGGAACGGATTATTGACGTCATGTCGGATTTGCTCCATGATATCTGCCGGCTTCAAGTAATTGACCTGGGCCGTTTCCTTCGCAGCAAGCTGTCTGCTGAACGAGTTGACATTCTCGTCCTGATACAGCTTGAATAGCGAGTTTTTGATGATCGACAGATGCTTCTCGTACCGGTCTGCCGTGTTTTCCAAAGCGATCCGGTTATGTTGGATAATTTCCCGCTGAATATTCGTTTTGAAAAAAGTGAATGACAATAAGTTGAAAGAAGCCAGCAGCACGATGATCGCCATAAAGCTGATCATGCTTTTAATAAATAAGGAATTGACGTTGATGGGTATCTTGAACAAGCTGCCGGACCCCTTTAAGGCGATGTATGATCCATAAATTGAACTGCGACTTTCAGTAAAGGCTTCAATTTAGTTGCTCTTATTGTACAGGAAAATCGGGAGATGGAGAACCGCCAAATATCACTTTTACTCTTTCTTAATCTTACAGCTTTTGTACAAGGAAGTGATGCCCATCGGATTGCGTCTAATCGTAGCGTGCAGAATACGCCCGCCCTTCAACTGTTCGTGATATGTTGTCGTACACCGAATGGGATCGTCATCGAACTGTGATGAAAGAAATTATACAGATTACAGAAGGTCACGGGCTGGATGTATGGGTAGACAACTGGGGTCTCGGGGGGCCTCCAGGAGACAAATCCCATTTCCACGGCTAATACCCGGACAGCCATCAGTGTATTCC
>NZ_JBFUIX010000054.1:0-48200 GCF_056401635.1 Paenibacillus sp. P4_E11
TGCCGCGCAGCCCTTCGAACGGGGCTATATCTTTAAACGCAATCATAATGCCGTACAACGGTATATAGTGAAAAATAAGGAAGTACAGCAGACCGGGCAGAATTAATAAATAGTACAGCTTGTTCTTTTTCATCAATGTTAGTTTGGCGTTTCTCGCCGTATTGCGCAGTTGCACGGGAACTGCTAGCGGTTCGGCTGTTTTCAAGCGATTTCTCCTTCTTCCCGTAAGGCTTGCCGGTCACAACTTGCTCAAAGGCAGACCGCAATGACCGGCAGCGTGCCTGTTATTTGGATTTCGCCGTATTATACTGATTCGTATACACTTCGATCCATTTATCCATGCCGGCTTTGTTCAGTTCCTTCATGAAATTGTCATAGTCCGACATCGGCCGAGCGCCCATAATAAACTTGGTGATTCCTTCGCTAATCAGCCGCTCCAGATCCGCTTTCATCGGCAATTGAGAGGAGATCTCTTTCGTGTCATACTTGTAACTGACCTCCGCATCCGCTGCGGTCTTGGTCCACGAAGCGTTTGTTATATATTTCTCGATGTAATCAAGATGTTTGCTTAATGTGGGGTCATCCACGCGGAACTGAATCGTATAAGCGAAGTTCAACGCCGTCATCAGATCCCCGTTATAATCGTGATTCATTAGTTCAATAACGCGGTTTTTCTCGTCTTTGTACTTCCAATGCTTTCCTTTGATTCCGTAAAAGGCTGTCAAATAGTTTTCAATATCGCTGTCCAGCCAATTTACGTACTTAATCGCAGCTTCGGGGTTCTGTGAATTTTTGCTGAGCATGAAGCTTTGGTTGGAGACGCCGCCCATCGTTGAAACAAATCCTTTCGGTCCTCTCAGTTCCGCCGCCACATCGTAATTGGCTGCCGGATCGATTTGCTGCGTCGCATATTGATTCGCGTTGACCGCCGAATTCCAGAGCGCAGCCGCTGCCACACGATTTTGTTTGACTAATTCGATTTGCTTGTCTCCTTTGGTGGTGAAAGCCTCTTTGTAGATATATCCTTTCTGGTACCAGTCGGCCATCTTGGCAACGAAATCCTTGTAGCCCGGGTTCAAAACATACGGCTTCAATTTGCCGTCGGCATCTTGCCAATTTCCGTATCCGATATCCATAAAGCCTGCCGCCAAAGCATTGTTCATCGTACCGAGATCGGTCAACAGAGGGATCGTTTTCCCTTCTCCAGCCGGGTCTTTTTCTTTAAATGCCTTCAGGACTTGCTCCAATTCGTCGATCGTTTTGGGCATCGGCAAATTTACCTTTTGCAACCAGTCCGTGCGGATATATACCGGGTAACCGGCCGTTGGAGGCACCTGAGGGAGTCCCCATACTTTTCCGTCAGGCGTAGAGGCCGCTTTCCAGGCGCTGTCCCATTCCGGATGCCATAGCTTTCGAATATTGGCGCCGTATTTATCCAGTAGTCCATTGATCGGCTGTATAGCCCCCTTGTTGCGAAAATCCGACGTCGTGCCGGAGAACAAGTCCAGCGGCTCCCCCGATGCAAGCAGAATGTTCAGCTTCTCCGCTTCGTTCCCCTTCGGCGGGATAATCCCGATGACTTCAATGCCCGATTTCTCCAAAATATATTGTCTTACTTCTTCCACCGATTCCGGCTTGCTCGGTTGGCGAACGCCGGTATAGACGTATACTTTTTCCGGTTTTTTCACATTGGAAGCGGATACATTCGGTGACTGACTGTTTCCCGTCGAATTCGGGTCGGTATTATTGCCTGACGAACAACCGTATAAAGAAATAKAAGTAATGCAAACGGCCGAGAGCAAAGACAAGCTGGAACGAAATCTTTTTTTCATGAACGACAACCCTCCTCATGGTTTCAGAGCGATGATCCGGCGCCGGATCGCTAACTTACGCTTTCATCCTACATGGCCCTTCAGGCAAACAAAATGGCGCAAATACGTGATGCATGCATACTTTTTCGATAATCTAGAAAATTCATCATTCCGAAAATTTCGTATCATTATGCCAAATAAACAAAATACCCCGAAGAGTAACGTCAAGCTTTACAGCTCAATCCGCTACCTTTCGGGGATATGTATTTTCCGGTACTCTCCCGGGGTAAGCCCCGTCGTTTCCCTGAACAGCTTAATAAAATAATTAACCTGGCTGTAGCCCAGCATGTTGCAAATTTCTTTGACCTTCATATCGGTTTGCAGCAGCATGCGTTTGCTTTTCTCCATGCGGACAGCGGTCAAATATTCCACGAAAGTGTGCCCGGTGCAATCCTTGAAAATTTTTCCGAGATAAGAGGGGTTCAAATTCAGTTTGTCGGCCACCATGGCGAGCGAAATCTGGTCACCGCTTTCATTCTCGATCATGTCGATCATTGTTTTCACATGCTTGTTGTTTTTTTCTTGAAAGGCGACGCTGACGTATCCCGATAGCGCCGTAATCATCTTTTCGAACCAGGCTACGATTTCCCCCAGGTCGTTCTTTTCCAGCAAAACGGCATACACATTATGTTTTTCATGCATGAGCTTTTCCAAGTCCGCATGCAGCTCGCTTGCCGTTTCGGCGAGACTTACCAGCAGTTGTATGTAGGCTTTCTGTATATGCCGGAAATGAACCAATCCTTCCTGCGATGTCAGCTGCCCTGTCATTTCCGAGAAAATCCGCAAGGCATCGCCGGTCTCGCCGTTCTTGATGTAGTTGTTCATGGCGACTTCTCTTTCTTTCGGGTAACGATAAGCCGGCGTGCTTTCCAATCGAACGTCTTCTATGTAAATAACCTCACTGTCGCCGGCAATGCTCCGGTACCGCAAAGCATCCTCCGCCTCTTCATAGGCCCGCTTCAACTCGTATACCGTTCTGCAATACGCGCCGATACCGATAACGGACTTTACGTTCAAGTGAAGCTTCAAGTCGCGTCCCGTTTCCGCCGCCCAAGCGAGCATGCTCACGAATTGAGATTCCGGACAGTTGATCATCACGGTTATCCGGTCTTCGGATATCTCTGCGATTATGCTGTTGTACGGGCCGGGAATGCGGGATTGGATTCTATCGCAAACGTTCAGCTTATACAGCTTCTCGTTCTCAATATCGCCGATCACTTCCGTAGAATCATCCAAAGCGACGATCAGCAGCATGATCCCTTCCAAATCGAAATCGATGCCAAGGAAAGCCATTCGATCCTTGATCTCGTCCTCGCTGTAACCATTCGTTCGAACGAGCGAAGCAATGAACTTCTCTTTATAAGCGGGAAGGCTTTCCTTCAAGCGGGTTTGCAGCGTACGCTGCTGCTCGAATGCTTTGACCAACGTGCTCTGAATGACGCCGATTTCACCGTTTGTTTTGCGGCCGCGTTCATTCGCTTCCTGATCGGGATGTTTAATAAACTGCAGAAGCCTAAGGATGGGACGGTACAGCTGCCGACAGGCCAAATAGGCAAGTACGAATGTGGCGGCAATAATCGGCACGGATAACGTGAGCATGACTTGTCTTGCATTAATCACGCTCGCATACAAACGGTCGAGATTCGCCGCACTGACGAAAGTCCAGCCGAGAGCTTCCGACTTTTTATAGGTAATTAACGTTTTCACACCGTCTAGGGAGGAGACGAACGGTCTAGCGGAGCCGGCGCTTGTTCGAGCGATCTCATCGGCAATCTGGCCATAGTTGGTATGAGCATCTTCGTGTAGGAGAAGGCTGTTGTTTTGCGACAGGACAAAGAAAGAGCTTTGTCCTTTGCCGTCCAGTTTTTGAATGAAATGTTTATAGATCAAATTCACGTCGAGGTTGATCGCGACGAAATTGCCGTTCGCCGATTTGTAAACGATCGGGATGATCTGCTTCGTGGCCCCGTCCATTTGCCGTGCATTGCGGATATCCATGATGTACGGGAAGAAGATGCCGGTTCCATACAGCGGCTTATCCCAGCCGGCATCGTAGAACTCGTTTACTGGGTAAGTCGATCCGTCTTCGGCCAATACGACTTCTTTAGCCCTATCCAAATAATAGACGGAAAGGATAAAATCGTTCGACATTTTTAAGTTGCTCATGTTTCCAAGCACACTTGCTTTTTTCTGCAGGTAGGCTTCCAAGACGGGAAGATCTTCTTTCTTGTAGGCTCCATTGATCCGTTCGTAATAGCTGCCTTGAGGAAAGCTTTCAAATTCCTTAAAAGCGCTATCCGATACGAATTGGCGGAAGCCTGTACCGATTTGGTTAAAGACGATTTCCATCGCATTAACCGTCTGACTTAAATAGCGGGTATTCGCTTCCTCCAGCTCTCGTTTCATCGACTTGTTCGTATTGTGATAGAAGAGAGTGCCAAGTGCGAGCATGGGTAACAGTGAGACGAGCAAGGTAACCGCAATGAGCTGCACGTAAAAATATCGGTTTTGCGACGACATCATCAATTTCGCAAACATAGTAACCCTCCCGTTGACGAATACCACTTCATTCCATTAACCCTAGTTTAACAAAAAGTCACTATTTATGTAAGCGCAAACATGATCGTGTAGGAAGCCAGGTGGGACGTGCGCTTCACCTGCAAAGTTGAAGCTGTTTCACTACCCCAGGAAATTAGCCGTTTAGAGGGAGCTCAATGAAGAATAAGCATTACAAACATCCGGTGAACCGAAGCCGAGTCTGGTGTTATCGGATATTCAGGTGTCGTCCTTAAAGACCGCAAGAAAGGCTGCCGAACATGCCTGCAGCCTTGAATACCTATCGTAAAAATCACTTATAACAGCCCGGCCAACAAGACGAGAACTCCGACCCGCTAATTCCCCCTCTGCTCTGAGCGATACCACTTGGTTCATGTAATAAGCCGAATCCGAATAGCGCTGTGTACCTTGACATAACGCGCGTTCGCAGACATGCCACCTAGCGTAATGGCGTCGGACAGACGCCTAGAACACCAGCGGATCTTTCATCTCGGACCATTGCAAATGGGGCTCATCCTGCTCCGTTCTTGTAATCGTTCCAACATATAAGAGTTCAGCCGTGCGATGGCTCCAATAGTGTTCCAACATGCCTCTAATGATCGTAGAGAGTTTCAGATTCATCACCTGATCTTCTGCGATCCAATGGGGCTCCCCTTCTTCCGAAGCTACCAATTCCGACTTTTGCGTCGTGCCGAAGAACACGTACTGGATACGAATCTCATCCTCCTTGTTCCTCAATAACACGTATCTCAGCTTGAGCTCATCCAGATCCTCTTCACGCAAGCCAGACTCCTCGAAAATCTCACGCAAGCAAGCTGCTCTCGGGCTGCTGATCTCTTCCGGCTCCATATGTCCGCCAAGCGCAGTCCAGAATTCAAAGTCAAACAGCTTACTCTGCTCCTTCTTGATCATCGCTATGTTGCCATTGTTGCTAATAAAGGCGGTCGACATCTGTCGGAGCTTCATGTGTCATTCCCTTCTAATTCGGATGCTTCAATCCCTAGCTACCTAGTAGAGACAGCCATGAGGAGAAACCCGTCGCGATTCGAGAAAAATATTTGTGCCGTACGATTAACTGCAGTAAGGAATTCGCAGCTCAGGTGTCTCCAGCTGTTGGTTCAGGTAAAGCGACTCCATCGCATAGTTGATCATTCCGCTCGAATAGAGTAGGCGTTCCACTGGAAACGGTTCGATGCCGGTGATGATGAAATTTTCGATCATGTGGGTCAATGTCTCGAAATGAGCGAATGGGCGCTCCTTATCGCTTGCACACAAGGCCGAAACAATCTCGCCCCCGCTGCCGCGAACGGCATAGCGCCAGTCATCGGCTAGATGACTTTGCTGAATGACGTAACCTCGGGTACCGTCCATATAGTCCACGATAAACAAGACCGTCAGATCATCTGATTCCCTGGGGTGGGCAGACTCGTCGCTGCGGACACCTACAAGTGCACTCAGCATGAGATCTTCCGGCCATACCTGGCTATCCATGGCTTCCCAGACAGCAGGTCCTTGCAAGGCGCGGATCGCCCGAATACCGGTCTCCCCCCCAGACCGCCTCTCGGCAAGCGACTGCAGCACCTCCAAGGCATGATAACCGTAAGCTTCGATCGCAGTCGAAAAGCTGACCACCAGCAGTTCCTCGGCAGACTCTAGCAGTTTCGAATCATATGCAGGAACGTGCGGCGTGTGCGGGATCGACGAGCCTCCCATAAACGGAATGCCTCGACTCTTTATCTGCTCGTACATCCATACGGTATCCTCGATTTGATAGGAGAAATGCTTATCCGAGAAGATAGGGATTCGAAGCGACAATTGATCGAATACCGCAAGTGTTTCTTCCAGTAGACGCCGACGCGGATATTGCTTTCTCCCCCGTTCGTCATCCGGGTAATCACCGTGTTCGCCGATGATGACAACCCCGTCCAACCCTCCATTCGCATATGGAACTTGGAGCGTTTCCTCGATCGTCGAATAGATCGGTACACCGGTTCTTGCCGCTTCCTCCCGGCTCATATCATTCTCAGGCACTTGGTCCGTATATAGCGATACGACTTCGACCTGCGGCCGATAGTCGAGATCCCCCAGCAATCTCCCCAGAATGACGTCGGCATGGGAGTTGAATCGGTACTCCGTGACAATAACGGCCACCCGCTTGGCGTTCCCCTTCGGGATCGGATGTTTGCCGGACATCAGCACTCACCTCCATGCTGCATCGCCTGAATGGTCGAGATCAACCAACCCGACACAGACGTTACAATGACATCCAGATAGCGTTGTCCGGCCTCTGCTGTAGCAAGATGAGGAGCGTCGGTGTACCCGTTGAACCCAGTCAATTCTCCATGCTTCCCGATGAAAGCGCCGGCCGGGCCAGAATTGATCCACTCCCGCATCGTATGCGTCTTAGCGAGCAGGTCGGTCCGCACCAACTCGGGTTTCAGCGCCATTACGGCAGCGGTCTCGAAACCGCCCGCATGGCCCGGCACCATCCCGAGCCCGGCTGCATCTGTTTCGTTCAGAGCTGCTCGCGCTACGCTCCAATAGGCGGCGGAAGCCGTCCAAATGGGGAAGCGTACGGCAAGATCATTAGCGGTTTGGGCCATAATGGGATCGTTGCCGCCGTGAGCGTTCAGGAAAATGATCTTTCGGAAGCCGTCCGTGACTAGACTTTCCCCAAGATCCTTAAGCAGTTGCAAATAGGTTAGGGACGTGTAGGAGAGAGTACCTCCGAACGACAGGTGATGCTGGGAGCAGCCGACCGTTAGTACAGGTGCCATCAGAACCGGCACATGCTCCGAAGCTTTCCGAACCGATTCAGCCGCAATGTGCTCGCAAATCAAGCTGTCCGTAAATACGGGCAGATGGGGACCGTGCTGTTCGGTCGCCGCAAGCGGAATGACGACCGCCGCCCCGGCCTGGGCCAGTTCGTTTAGTTCATCCCGCGTATGGTAATGCATGAAGATTGATTTCATTGCCATATTCCTCCTGTTACTGGATAGAGTGACCCGGTTACATACGAGGCGGCGTCTGACAACAGGAAAGCAGCCACTTCATTGATTTCCACAGTCCTCCCGCTTCTGCCAATCAACGAGATCGCCTTCATAGTATCCTTGTGTTCTTGCGACATAGCAGCCAATACTTGATCCGACTTGAAATCTCCGGGGACGACCACATTTGCCCTGATCCCGTACTGCGCGTATTCGACAGCGATAATCCGTGTCAATTGCTCCAATCCAGCTTTCCCTGCGCCGTACCCTGCATTGTACGCTCTCGGGGTGGTTCCTAGCACAGAGGACGTATTCACGATCGAACCACCCCCGGACCTGATCATAAGCTGTGCCGCATATTTGCAGACGAGGAAGGTGCTTGTGAGCGTACCGCGGATCGATTCCTCCCAGTCTTGCAGCGACAGCTCTGCAATCAAATGGTAGTTGTTCACATAAGCGTTATGATAGGAGCCATCCAATCTTCCGTATACGCGCTCGATTTCCTCAATTGCCTTCCTAACCTGATCTTCATGGGTCACATCGGCTTGAATGTACATCAATCGCCGATCCCCGAATTGCTTAACAAGCGAATCCCTCTTAATAAAATCTTCCGAAGATTTGATATCGCAAGCGACTACGCGTGCCCCTCTCTCGAGAAACATCTGGATCGCCGAACTTCCCGCTGCACCCAAAGCGCCAGTAATTAGGATGACTTTGTCCTGTAATTGCATTTGGCTCATACTTCAACACTCCTCTTCCTATCGAATTCTCTATTTTATCCCTTAACTGCACCAAGCGTTGCCCCCTCCGATATTTGCCGTTGAAACAAGATGTACAGAATAACGGTTGGAATCATCGCTATGGTTACGCCGGCGAACAGAGTGACCCAATCCGCCTTGTACTGCATAATCTGGTTGGCATGATACATCTTCACGCCAATTGTATGTTTCTGCGGATCGTTCAAATAAATAAACGGCCCGAGGAAGCTGTTGTAAAGTCCCAGAAACTTGAAGATCGCAACCGTCACGATTCCAGGAGTCGATAAGGGAACAATAATGCGCCAGAACACTTGAAACAACGATGCGCCATCCATAAACGCGCTTTCTTCCAGCTCCTTCGGCAGCGACTGCATGAAGCCGCCAAGCAGCATGAGAAAAAATACCGTCTCGCCGAAGCTATCCAGGATAATAAGTCCAGTTAGGCTGTTAACCAGGTGCAGCTCCCGCATCAGCACATATTGAGGAACGAGGGCGTTAATGCCGGGCAAAAATAAAGACAGCATGATGGCCGCCCAGATAAACTTGCGGCCGCGGAATTGTATACGGGTAAGGGCATAAGCGTTCAGGGTGGTCAGAAACGTTCCGAGAACGAGACTGACGCCTACAAAATACAGCGTGTTCAGCATCGTCGATCCAAGCTCGTATGAAACCCAAGCGTTATGGTAGTTTTTCCAGCTCCAATGCTTCGGCAGCGCCCAGACGTCCGCATAAAACTCCTGATTCGTCTTCAAGGATTCGAACACGATCCATAGTAGCGGAAAGATAATGGTGAGAGCCCAAAGGGCCAGGCAAATACGCCAGATTATATCGATAATCGAGTGCTTGGTTTTGTCCATCTGCTTCACCTCCGTACCGTCTTCCCCAGAATTTAATATTCGATTTTGTCATTGGATCCAAATTTGTCGATCAGTATCTTGGCAATAATCAGAATGACGAACAGGAACATGCCGATCGAGGAGGCATAACCGTAATTATGCGACTCTTTTCCGAAAGCCATGTTGAACATATACAATCCTATGACTTCCGTTGAACCAGCTGGTCCGCCGTTGGTCAATATTAGCATCATCTCAAAGCCCTTGAATACACCAAGTGTCAGGAATAAGACACTGATCCGGATAATCGGATTGATGAGCGGAATCGTAATTTTGAACAGACGGGTCATATGGCCGGCGCCTTCCAGAATCGCCGATTCATAGAGCGAATTCGGGATCGACTTCATGGCATTCATAAATATAATGATGTAAAAGCCGACACCGCCCCAAATCGCCGGCGGCAGGAGCGCCCACAGCGCCGTCTTCTTATCGCCCAGCCAGTAATATTCGTGATTGTCGATACCGAACAGCTTGAGAATCGCATTCAGCATGCCATAGCTTCCGTCGTAAATAAACGACCATAAGAGTGCGACGACAATAACGGCAAGCACATTTGGCAGGAAGAATAGCACCTTATAGAACTTCGACTCCGCATACCCTTTCGTGTTGAGCAAATAGGCCAGAAACAAAGAAATATACACGGTCAAGATAGGAATGGCGATCATTAACAGCAAGTTATGATAGAGCGCCCGCCACACGTAATGATCTTTGATCATGTAGACATAATTGAAGAAGCCGACGAATTTGGGGTCGGAGACCCCGTTCCATTCCAGAAATGAGTAATAGACGGAAACGATGTTAGGATACAGAGTGAACAGCAGGTAGCCCAAAAAACTGGGCCCGACTGCGAGAAGGATAAAGATTCGTTTCTGAACTTTGTTTTTGCTCATCAGAGCGGTCTTCTTCAGGGTCGTCGCTGCAGCTGCTTCAGGTTGCGTCATTCGCGATGCTCCTTTCGTTCCCTATACATCAAGGGGAAGGAATTCCTTCCTTCCCCTATTCGCTCGGTCTTAATCGATTACAGCCTATTTCTTCTCCGCGTCAATCGCTTCTTTCATCAGCTTATCCGCTTCTTCGAGCACTGGGATCGGGTCTTTCTTGCCTACCGCGACCTCAACGATCATTTCCGTGATCATTTTAGTCGCTTTGGCTGCGGAAGGATGCGCGAACGTTACTTCTTTATCAATGGTGCCGAAGCGGACCTTATTGTTCTTAGCATAGTCCATGACCGCTTTCGGTGCTTCCTGCATTTCTGCCATATTCTTCGGATCTTCGAGGAAGTCTTTGCGGATCGGGTAAATGCCGGCAAATTTGTTATTGAACGCTTGAATCTCATTCGTCATCAGGAACATGTTAAATTCCTTTGCCCACTTCTTGGTCAGTTCCGGTTTGTTTTTCCAGATCATGACACTTCCGGAGCCGACCCCGTTCTGCACCCAAATCGTATCGGTCGGCTTACTRCCGAACGGAATGTCCATAAAGCCCCATTTGAAGCCGTCGGGAGTTGCCGTTTTCATTTCATTTTGAACCCAGTCGCCGGTCGAGGCCAACGCCGCTTTATGCTGAAGCAGTTGCATTTGCGATTGTGTATGGGTCAGTGCTGCGGCACCTTCAGGGAAATATCCCTTCTTACCCATTTCGTACATGCGCGTCCAGACTTCTTTACTCTCCGGAGAGGCGTAGATAGGCAGCTTGGCGCCCCGGTAATTTTTGACAAACTGGTCGAGCGTGCCTTTTCTCTCGGCCAATTCGAACTGTTTGATCGTGAAGCCGTAATTGATGTAGGTCGGATAGACGCCTGGATACGTAATCGGGATAATGCCTTTTGCTTTAATGTCATCTAACAATTTGATGAATTCGTCCCATGTTTTTGGGTTTTGGTTCCATCCATTTTTCTCGAAAAACACTTTATCGTAAAACAAACCGGTTGTGTAGCCACCCATCGGAATTTCATAATATTTGCCGTCCACCTTGGCGGCAAATTCCATCGTGCCGTCGAGGACCAGATCTTTCAGCTTTTTGCCTTTTGCATCTGGCACTTCGCGGTTCCACAAATCGCTCAAATCTTCGAACAATCCTGCTTTTTGAACTTGGATTTTCTCATCTGCCGAAGCTAGTATCGGAGAAATGATATCGAACATGTCGTTGTCGTTTTTAGCTGCGATTTTGGTGCTGATCATTTCGCCGATCTTGGGTGAATAGGTGACCTTGAAATCCACATTCGGATACTTGGTCGTAAACTTCTTGATCGCGTTGTCAATCCAATCACGGCCATAACCGTTTTCCCAAAAGCCAAACGTAATCGTCACCTTCTGGTTTTTTGGCAATCCGTTATCCGGATACGAATCCTGCGCGGTTGAGGGCGATGAACTACCAGGCGTCGGTGTAGATACCTGTCCCCCTTGTCCACTGGTACATCCTACGATAATTGCGAGAAGGAACACGATGCTGAGAGAGCCGGAGAGCCATTTCCTGAAACTTAGTTTCATTCTGAATCCTCCCTTAAATCTTCTCGTACACCCCATATCAAGCAAGTTTGTCCGATGCGGAGAGAATGAAGGCGTTATCATTGTCGTAGACAACGCTCCCAAACAATCCAGTGCAGCCTTATGCGAGGCGTCAAGAAAATCTTATATCTGCTGCCAGGGATAGTCAATATTTTTTTCATAAATGTAAACTATTTTTTTGTTTGTGAAAATTTATTCCCGGGCGGAAAATAAAAATAACTTTTCACCCATATGAAAAGTTACTGAGAAGTGTATTCAATTTTGCCGATATACTTTGTTGCTTATTTCATTGCAGGCTCTTCTGATCCAGACATGCGTGTTCGCCCATACTTCGTCCGTAATCCGGAGCACCGGAATCGAGATACTGACGGAAGCCACCACATTCCCCTCCATATCGTACACGGGACCGGCAATGCAGTGAACGCCTTCAATCGACTCACCCAAATTATAAGCAATTTGTTCCTCTTTGACCTTGACCAATTCCGCCTTTAGAGCACTTAATGTAGAAAGGGTTTTACTCGTGTACGTTTTCAACTTATTTTTTGGATAAAGGGCGCGAAGCTCATCTTCAGAAATACCGGAAAGCAGAATTTTACCAGAAGCTGATGCATGCAGGGGCAGAACCGAACCCAGATTAGTTGAATAGCGAAACGGCTTCGAGATTTGTTTTTCCCCGATATAGATTACTTTATCTTCGCTGCGTACGCCCAGAAACACGGCCTCATTCAGATCGTCGACGATTTTCCCAGCTATATGAAAAAATTCCGCAGTCAAGCTAGTGCTCTTCCGATGTTGAACCCGGATCTCAAACAGCTTGTGGCCGAGGCGAAATTGTTTGCCTGTGCTATCCGACTCCAGGTACCCTCGGTTCAGCATATTTTGCAGAATCTGATAAGTGCTGCTGGAGGGCATGCTCAATGCTTTGGCGATCTCCGTCAAATTATACGAATCCTTCTCTCCGGTAAACAGCTCGAATATGTCAAGCACGCGATCGGCAGATTTGACTTTTGGCGATTGCTGTTCCATGACCACCCTTCCTTTTTTTGAAACCGCATTCATTACCTTGAAGCCATTGTATCTGACTTCTTATGCAGTGTCCATCTTGAAGTTATGCTGCATCTTACGAATAGGACAATGATGACTGTGTATACAATGAATAGTTGGCATTTGGAAAGCAGCAGGAGGTAGGATCTGGATGACTAGAAAACGATACGTATTCGTGACCATTCGGCTATCCGAGGTCAAGAAATTCGTCATGATCGATCTCATTGGAGGAACCGCTCTATACTACGCCTTGAAATTCCCGCTTCACTCCGTGATCCTCGCATCCGCGGGAAGCATGGTCGGACCCATGATCTTCCGCCGGACATACAAGCGCAATCGTTCGCAGATCTCCTCCGTGCGACAGCGTTCCGCCTTCAAGCTTGTCCCTAATTTTCTACTTCGTAATTAGAACTCCGTCCCGCGTACTTTGGCGAATACCATCGCGTCTACTAGTGAGCCTTCTGCATTGCATCTTTCATTTCGCAGAACGCCTTCCAATGTGAACCCTAACCGTTCCKCAACTCTAGCACTCCGAATATTCTTGGCATCGCATCGAATCTCAATCCGGTTCGCCGACAATTTATCGATAGCATAGTCCGTGATCGCCTCAACGGCTTCAGTCATATAACCTTGACCGCTGCAGGATGTACGAAGCCAGTAGCCGATCTCGAACTTTCGTGCCTGCCAATTGATCCGGTGAAGACCGCTGCTTCCTATGAATTGCCCCGTTTCTTTGGAAACTAGCAACAGCCTCAAGTCGGAACGCTCTAGGAAATTCAGCCGCGCCTTCCGAATCCCCGCTTCCGATTCTTCAAGCTCAGGAACCTGTTGTGCCCAGGGCATCCACGGTCTGAGCTCCTCAAAGCTTTCTCGGATGGCTTCGTTGATCATCGCACCGTCTCCCCACAAGGGCGCACGGATCAGCAGCCGCTTACTCTCGAATTGTTCGGGTATGGATAGTAGGATCGGGTTAGTCTGGTCAAGCCTCATACGACAACATCTCCTCGGCGTATAATTCCAGCCAGATTACCACATACAGCCTTACTTGTTCAAGAGTAATATTTCGAGAAACCTATCTATTGAATGTTCCGTGTGTAATTCTGTATAGTGAGATGAGATTAAGAAAAGGAGGGTTAACGTGAACAATACGATTCGATCTATGTCCGCCAACAAGGGCATCGCCACCGTCTACGATGGACAAGTACAAACGGATTATGTCCGCCTTCTGAGGGAGCATAACGAAATCCCTGACTCCTTATACGCCAAGGTGACGGGGGACCGCTTCGTGGAGGTTCTCGTGCCATTCAAAGGAAGGCGCTGCGCCCACTACGGCTTCGGCAAAAATCAAAATGACGATTTCATCTTATTCCGGGACGGGGGCGTCTCCGATCTGGAGCAGGTTGCTCTTTCCTTCGGCGGACATGGCATCGCCGCCGTCAAACGGTTCGATGTGCTCCAGCCGTGGAGCAACAAGGAATATGCCATATCCGTCTCACCCGCGGAATCCGGATACAAGCATTATTGGCTGCCCGAACACAACCAAGTCGGAACCGTATTCGCCGTGAAGCAGCACGTCCTCTTCGATGATGTGGAAATTACGAATTGGACTGCAGACGAAGCTTTTCGTCCCGTACAATCAATCCGGATCGAACAGCGCATGCTCGGCATACATCCCGATGATCCTTCGGCTCCAGTCGCAGAAATCAATTGCTCGCATACCGTCGATCGTAATGGGGTATTCGTCCATTCCGCGATCAAATGGCTGCGCCCCGTATCCATTTCTGCTGGCTATGGGATGATGTTTCCGGCTATCGGCTCGTTCGTCGACAAGCTCGCTACTGGCCTTGGCCACCTCTACGAGGCGACCGCTACGGATCGCAGCCATACGAATTTGATCGATGACGATCGTTCGCAAAGCTATGCGTTCCTGCATACGCCGGAAGGGCCCGACGGCCAGCATGACACCGTTGCAGCGATGACCGTACATAACATTACTTCAACGTTCCGATACGGACAAGACGGGCGACGCCGAAATAACTCCGTCGTGTGGCTCGAGCACCGGAACGAGTTAATTCAGAAGCTGTATCCGCAAGTATACGACAATTACACGGTACAACCGGGAGAAACATACGAAGCGGCTGGGACCTACTTCATAGGAGAACTGCCGGCGGCAATGCGAACACGCCGGGAGCCGTGAAGGGGTTCGAACGGAAGATGAATCTCTCAGGCAACCATAAAGCCCATCATCCTCGCCTAGAGAATGATGGGCTTTCTTTCTGCTGCGTTTCTAGTAAAGGCTGCTTATGAACGCAATATCGTCCAGCAACAGGTTTGCAAATCGGCTCAAGGCGTTACGTCTTCCTGGGCATCTTCTTCTACATCCGAAATGCTGTAGAAGTGCATGATTTTCTCCCCCTTCCTGTCCAAACGGATCAAAAATCATATACTTTTGCAGGATTCGTGCCAATGAGCTCCAAATCAATCGCTTTCTGGCTAAACGTCCGGAAGATCACCGGACGATTCTTGGTGGTTGTGTGCTATGGGCGCGTGGGGCGGGCATCCTCGCTCCATGTCTTACGTCTTTAAAAAAGAAAGAGCTGCGCGTATGCGCAACTCCATTACACCTGTTGAATCTTGATCAAGTTCGTAGCACCCGTCTTGCCCATCGGAACTCCCGCAGTGATGACCGCGTAATCCCCTGCTTGGATCGTCCCTGTTCTCAACCCGTTGTGAACGGCTGAACGGAACAATTCATCTGTGGAATCTGAAGTACTACCCTTGACCGGATACACGCCCCACACCAGACACAATCGGCTAAGAACGTTGTCGTTCGGTGTGATCGCGATGATCGGGGCTTTCGGTCTGTGCTTGGACACCATTCTTGCCGTGAACCCGCTCTCCGTCGGAATCAGGATCGCTTTGGCTTCCAAAGCAGAAGAAGCGTTCACAGCAGCTTGGCTGATCACCTCAGTTATGGTCTGTGCCGTTGTGTTTTTCACATGCGGACTTTGCAAGTACAACGACTCTGCCTTGACCGCGATAGTAGCCATCGTGCGTACCGATTCAACCGGATACTTACCTGCAGCTGTCTCGCCCGATAGCATGATCGCGTCAGTCCCCTGCAGTACGGAATTCGCAACATCGCTCGCTTCCGCCCGAGTTGGTCGCGGGTTGACCTGCATCGATTCCAGCATGTGGGTAGCGACGATGACTGGCTTGCCAGCACGGTTGCATTGTTCGATCATCGTTTTCTGGATAATCGGTACGTCTTCGACAGGTACTTCCACCCCAAGATCACCCCGAGCTACCATGATACCGTCCGACGCTGCGATGATCGATTCCAGGTTGTCGACGCCTTCCATATTCTCGATCTTCGAGATAATCTGAACGTGCCCGCACCCTTGCTCGTCCAGCAGATGCTTGACCGTCAGCACATCCTCCGCGCACCGAACGAATGACAGCGCAATGATGTCGACACGATGCTCGACACCGAAGCCGATATGGCGAATATCCCGCTCTGTCACACCTGGTAATGTAGTGCGAACGCCCGGCAAATTCACGCCTTTCCTCGACTTAATCGTACCTCCGTTTACAATGCGACAGCATACTTCCTTGTCCGTAACGGACTCCACACATAATTCAATCAATCCATCGTCAATCAATATCCGATTGCCTGGCTTCATGACAAGCGGCAGCTCTGCGTAATTGACGGATATACGCTCCGTATTACCTAGCATTTCCTCAACCGTCAAGATAAGTAGGTCGCCTGCTCTTAACAGGTAGCTGGCTTCTAATAATTTGCCAATCCGTATCTCTGGTCCTTTGATATCCATCATGATGGGGACGATTGTTCCTGTCTCATGCGCAGCCTGCCGCACGCGGTTCATGCGCCCCAAGTGATCCTCCAGTTCGCCGTGCGCCATGTTGATTCTGGCAATATTCATGCCGCAGTCTATCATTTCTTTCAGAGTATGTACGGAATCGCAAGCAGGTCCCACCGTGCACACAATTTTCGTTTTACGCATCGTATCGCTCATCGTCCTTCCGAATCTAGTTGACCCTATTGTAAATCGTCCGGATTCGCGAGAAAATGAACTATAGTACGGATCATGCACTATAGTATTGTAATAACCGATAGGAGCGACATAAGTTGAACCTCATCAATATTCGGATGGATCAAGGCATGGAGTGGTATGAACAAGTCGATTCCAACCCTTCACCAGCGGCGCTAATTCTAGTCAATTATGGAAGGTGCGTGTATTGGATTGACAACGAGAAAGTGATCGCAGAAAAGGGAGATCTGCTGCTGATCCCCCCGAATACTTATTACTATGGCAAAAGTATCCCCACCGTCGTGCACGAGAAATACGTGATGACATTTCATATATCCGCTCTGGCAGACCACCTTCCCCTGCTTCAACGGCAGCGATGGGTGAAAGCCAAAACAGGCTTGTACGAGTTCGTGCTGGAGCGCATTCGACGGGGATATGGAGAATGGATAGAGAACGAGATGTACTCGACCATTAGAGGTCAAGCGATCCTGCTGGACGTGCTTGCCTTGTGGAATCGGGAGCTCGATCAGGCACCTGTCTCTCCAGAAATACTCAAGCATGGCGAGCGCATGAAGACCTATATTCAAGACCATTACCGGGAGAAGGTGACGAAGGAGGAGCTAGGCGACTGTATCGGCAAAACGCCCAATTATGCAGCAGCGGTATTCCGCCGGACCACCGGTCAGACGATCAGTGAATACGTCCATGCTATTCGCATGAAATCCGCGATCTATCTGCTGCGGGATTCCTTGCTGACTGTGAGTGAAATCTCCCAACTACTGGGCTATCGCGACGTCTCCTACTTCCAACGGACGTTCAAGCGCATTCATGCGACGACGCCGTCTGATTATATGAAGGAACGGTCTTCCACGAGTTGAAATTACAACATTACATTCTTTAACTTGTGCTACTTTAAATATAAAGGACTCATCGTAGAAGTCCGGTTTTAAACGAAATGCAACGGGCCTGAATGGATGATAATAATTATCATTCTTGGTAATTCTATTGGATAATGACAGGAGAAAAGGGGAGATTGCAGCTCCCCTCTTCCGTGCTCCAACGCAATAGGATGAATTACGGCTTCTTGTATTCCGCAATTTTCTTCACGGCCTCTTCCTCCGCATTGCGGAAAGCCGTATTCAGATCCAGCTTGCCCTGCATCACCTGCGTCCCGTAGTTAGCGTATATGGCGGCCACTTGAACTTCATAAGGACCTTTGTACGGTATCGGCGCGAATTTGTTGTAATACGCAGCCTTCCAGTTTTTGTCCTTCAGTTCGGCTTCCTGACCGAGCAGCTTCCGGATATCGCCGTTTTTCAAAACCGTCATACTGCCTTGCTTGGCGAATCCGCTCTGAATTTCGTCGGACAACATATAATTCAGCACTTCCATCGCGGCATCCTTGTCTTTGGCCATCTTCGTGATTCCATAATAAGAGGAGTACGCCTGTCCCCCGACCCCTGGCTGGTCTTTGAACGACGGCATCGAAACGACATCGAAATTCATCGTTTTCATTGTATCCTTCATCGACAGCATGAGGCCTGGCACGTACAAGAGCATGGCGGCCTTCTGGTCTTTGATGAACTGATCGGCGGCATTTCCTTTCGCCTGCTGTAAATATTCCTTGTACCCGGGCAACTCGGAAGGAGTGACAAACAGCGTCTGGAATAGCGTCTTCCATCTCTCGTTCGTGTTAATGGTCGGTTTTTCCGTCTGTTGGTCTACGGTCGGAATCGAGAGCGGGTTCATGAACATCGAATAGACGGGGAACTGAAGGAATCCGGCATACGCAACTCCGTCCTCGGTTCGTGTGAGTTTGCGGGACATTTCGAAAACTTCGTCCCAGGTAACGCCATCTTTCGGGTACGGGACGGCGAATTTATCGAACAGCGACTTGTTGTAATACAACACCAACGTATTCGTCTCGATGGGCAATCCGTACATTTTGCCGCCTGACGATTTCTGAGCCCCTTCCAGAATGGTCGGGTCCAGCCTGTTTAAGTCTACTTTATGCTTTTTGATAAGCTCGGTCATATCGTACTGGAATTCATGGGGAAACACATTGTTCTCAAAGTTGCCGATCGTCGCGAAATAAATGTCGAAGCGCTGTTTCGTTGCGATCATCTCGGGTAAGTCATTGCTCTTATCGACGCGCCCGATAAATTTGATCGTGTAATCGGGGAACTTCTTTCGCAGCTTGTTGCCGATGTTTTGGTCGAATCCCTCGACCGTCAATCCGTTATTCGTATAAAAAATGACTTCCGCCGGCTCTTTCTTTTCGTTAGCCGCTGCCGGTTTGCTGCTCTCGCCGCCTTGACCTACGCCTCCCTTACCGCCGCCGCTGCAAGCCGACAGCATGACGGTAACCGCCAACAATACACCCATAAGCTTATACCTATTACGCATGAAAATACGACCTCCCTGTTATGATTACAATCAATCCGTTAACACCTTGCCGGGCACTGAATTGAATTCCCCGCTCCCCGGTACGAACGGATACTTGTCCTTGATAGCCTCCGTCAACACAATTCCGAGTCCAGGCCGCTCCGGCGGAAGCACATGGCCGTCAACCATACGGAACGAATCCCTCACAATCTCGCTGTGCAACCCCGCGAAATCGGGCGGAATTTCCAATATCAGCGTGTTGGCGCTGGCAAACCCACAATGGATGTTCTGCATGAGACAGCCGCCTGCTCCCCATGCATGGGTGGCGATACTGCGGCCTCTCGCTTCCAGCAACGCCGCAACCTTCATGAATTCGCCCAGTCCGCCCGTAAACGAAGCGTCCGGCTGGCCAACGTCGAAGCAGTCCCGCTCGGCGAACAGCTTCCATTCACAGCTGCCGGTCAAACATTCCCCGCCCGCAATCGGGATCGTCGTACGACGGCACAATTCAGCATAACCGGCCGCATCCGTATAGTGCAGCGGTTCCTCGAAAAACAGCAGGTCATACGGCTCGAGCGCCTCCATGACGGCTATTGCCGTATCCAGATCCCACGTACTGGTTGGACTGTTCCCCATATGCCCGTCCAGCATGAGGTGAACGTCCTTGCCAACATGCGCCCGTACGAATTCCATCTTATCGGCCTCGAACTCGGCAATTTCCCGTTTGGAGCGCGGCATGTGCCAGCCTTCACCTTCCGTGTCCAGACATCCCGCTCCCAGCTTCACGCCTTTAAACCCGAGCGACAAATAATGATCCAGCTTGGCCGCCAGCTTCTCTTTCGGATAATTGCTAGGACCACCGGTAGCATAGCAAGGGAGCCGATTGCTTTTGCGCCCGCCGAGCAGTTCGTACACCGGCAGCCCGTACGCCTTCCCCTTTAAGTCCCAGAGCGCCGCCTCGATGCCGTTCAGCACAGACACTCCCATGCCGACCCTGCACCAGAAATTGCCGCATTGATACATGCGCTGCCATAGCTCCGCAATGTTGTCGACTTGCCTGCCAAGTAAAATTGGCTTGAAAAAATCGACGATTCCCGGAACGCTTTCCGGGAAAAAGTAACCGATATACGTCTCTCCGATTCCGACGAGTTCCGTATCGGTATAAATTTCAATAAACGCTGCACTGCGTCGTTTGCGCGATTCGCTTAAGAAAGGATCGTTCGTGCAAGGTCCCGTCAGCAGCACCGTTCGAACATCGGTAATAATCATCCTTATTCTCCCTTCAATTCCCGCGGCGACAGTTCATTCAACAAAGACTCGCCGCTGATGTGCCTCCGTACATTTTCCACGAAAATGGTCCAGATTCTATTTAGAAAATGAGTGCTTTGCGAAGACCCGGAAATGTGCGGCGTCATGATCACATTCGGCAATTCCCACAACGGATGATCGGAAGGCATCGGGTAGTAATAATGGGTATCCAAAGCTGCCCCGGCGATCCACCCTTCACGTAGTGAGCGCAGCAAAGCTTCCTCGCGGATGATCGGGCCGCGTGCAGGATTCAGTACGAACGCGGTAGGCGGTAGCAGCCGCAATTCATCTTCCCCGATCATACCCTCCGTATGCCGGGTCATAGGAACGGCCACGATCAAGAAATCGAGATCCCGCAAAAACGCCTTCTCCTCCCCCGCGGTGAACACCAGGTCCGGGAGGACCCCCCGAGGATCGCCCGTGCCGGGAACGTTAAAGGTGCTGTGCCGCTCCTTGACGCTCCCCCGGACAAGCGCATGCACGCGCATTCCCATCGCTTTGGCCAGACGAGCCGTCTCCCGGCCGATTCCTCCGTATCCCCAAATGCCTACGGTTGCTCCCCGGATCTCCTTCTGAAATCGTGCATCGCGATCCCACACTTTCCGCTCCTGATTCCGGTACATCCCGCGCATATCACGGGCGAGTTGTATCATCATCGTCATATTCCATTCCGCGATCGGTACATCGAATACGCCTTGAGCATTACAGGCCCGTACCCCACGCTCCGCCAGACCGAGACCGACGAGCTGATTGTAGCCAACGGAGCTGATCTGGATCAGTTCAAGCGCGGCGCAATCGTCCGTATTCGCCGGCGGGAAGGTGCAGAACACTACTTGTTTGTCCTGCACGAGAACCGCCTGCAGCGGCCCGGGCTTCTCGCGGAAAGGGATCACCTCGACTCTTACGTCCGGCATGCGCTGCAGCCGTTCTAATTGCCCGGGCTCGACCGGCATGTCGATCAGTATATTCAGCATGAAAGCCTCCCCCGGTCTTGGCTCCCGGCTTCACACTCCGATACCGACGCGCCTTCCAGCAAAAATCGTACGCCCTTCTCGTACCAAGCATTTCCCATCGTATGGGCCGGATCGTCGGTAACATAAAACTCAACCATCGCTTCCGCAAAACCTTGCGCCGTATTGCGTTCCGTCAGCTCCGTGTACAACTTGCAGCAGCTGAGTGTACTGACGCGGGTGTCGCGATTGCCTATTGCCAAAAATACAGGCTTGCCGGCCAACCGATCGATGTACTGGTGCAAGCGCAAGGAACGTACTGGCTCTGTATCCCGGATCTCCTCGAACTCCCGAAGGCAGCGCCAGTCCGTAACCGGAGCAAAGCCAGCCGCCCGGGAAATCCGCGGGTCCGCCGCAAGGAGGCGGAACGCCATATATCCGCCTCTTGAAGCGCCGCAAACCGCTATGTTACCGGGACTAACGATACCTTGACGAATGCAGTCGTCGATCACCACTGCAGCGTCACCGACGAATCTTTCAAACGGATCGTCCCCATGCGAAAGAGCATGGCGAAACCCTTCTATTTGTTCGCCGTATGGTTCGGTACGCTGCCCATGGCAAGGCGTATCGAAACTGAGAGCAAAGTGACCGTTCGCTACAAACGCATCGGCTGTTAGCCGATAAGGTTCCGAGAAAAGGGAGGTTTGCCAATCCCCGCCAGTCGAGATCAGCAGCCAGGCAGGACCGATCGCCGGACCTCCCGCTGGTCGGCGAATGTAATAGTTCAACTGGTAGCTTCCGCTTTCCACCGTATGTTCGGTTAACCATTCTCCCTCGATATTCTTCATGTGGCCACTCCGTACACCGCGTACAGCTTCGGATCGGCCGCGCCCGAATTATCCATACTGACCCGGATGCGTACCGTCTGCCCTGCCAGACAGCCGATCAGATCGCCCGGCCACACTACGGGACAATCAAGACCACCCTCTCGGACAAAGCCGCTGTTTTCTCCGGAAAATCCGGAAATAAGCCGGAATCGCTCATCCGATAGCTCGATCCGGATACCCTGAGTACCGTCTGCGTTGACCTTCAGTTCGAACGCTCCTTCGGGCAGCGTCACCGGCACCGACCAGACGGAGCCCTTCTCGCGGCCGGAATCTACCATCAGCGCTCCCCACCGATCACGCGGAAGCACTGCCAGCGCTACTTCTCCATAGTAATCTTCGGACAAAGATCCATGCGGGAGCCAAGAGTTGCGCCACCGTCCGTGATAAATCCGGGTTTCCTCTCCGACGTTCAAGATGCCATTCGCCTGGCACAACACCGTGTTGTAAAATTTTCCTGGTACCGGCGTAACGGGCGATTCCTCGGCGTGCAAGTACACATGCCCTTTAACCGGCTCCCGAAACCGGATGCCGTCGTCACTAAGCACCAAAGCGAAGTCGCCCGATATTTCCGTAAACGGCTCCCGATTGTGCCAAATGCAGTACAGCCCTACCGCTACGTTGCCATAAGTTAGCGGTGCCGTGCCGAGATGAACCTGATCATACTCCTTATGAAGACCGCGCAGCTCCGGATCATGCGGCTCCGGAAGGGCAAAAGATTCCGCTGATTCCTCGAGCCAATGTTCGAAGTCCGGCGAGATGTAGACAAACCCCTGCCGCCCCCGAGGTGCGCCGCCCTCACCTTTACGCCACGGATCGTTCGTCTGACCGTTGACGATGTAATAGCCGTTGAATTTGTAGAAGGACGAATGCTCGACAAATTCCCCAATCAGCCCTCTCGGCCCCGCCGTCCAACGAATGCCATCCGGACTGACGGCGGTCCGCATTGTCGGCCAGCCCTTGGTAGCTTCCGTATGCAAATAATATTGGTACACCATCTTGTACCGCCGGTTCGGATCGGGATCTTCATCATCTTTCAGGACTGTCGGACAATGGATAATCGCGTCAGGCAGGTCTAACGCATTGTTGTGCCGGCTTCCTTTATACAGCAGTTGGCCCAAATCCGGCTTCGTCCAGCGAATCCCGTCCTCGCTCTCGGCATAACAGATCGGTCCCATCATCACTCGCTGCAATCCGGGCTTCTGCTCGAGCTTCTTCCATTCTTCCACCGGCATATCCGGGTTGAGCCCGAGGCTCATGCCGACATACCACATCCGGTATTTCCCTTCATCAAACAGTACGGTGCCGTAGAAATGCGACGCCAACGAGTCAGGATCATCCGGACCGCCCGGGGTCAGAACAGGCTGCTCCCGGACCTCCGGTTTAGTCAGCTCGCAGTGCAGGTTGTGCCGAAACGGAAAGCAGCTGTCGTCGAAAGCAAACATAACCGCGCGATTCGTCCGGTTTCCGTTAGTCGGAAAATAAAACATTTCGTCCTCTCCTAACCTATCTTCGTAATATGAATCCCGCTAAGTCCGAGCGCCCTGTCGATTGTGAGCGGAGACGCGTTCTGATGCAGGAGCGTGATCTTGTATTTGTAGTTTTGCAGTGCCGTTACCGTGAACTGAAAAGGAACGGCTATCGGGTCCGACGCCGAGGCAGAGGCGACGGGTACGTTCAACTGATAAACATTTACGAATCCCCCGCTCGCCCCTTGCACTTTAATGCGTAATTGGACAACGCTGACATCAAAGGTTCCTTTCAGGTGGAAATGGCCTTGAAAGCTGTAGATGCCGCCAATATTGCCGCTGCCGAAAATCCCCGTAGCCGGATCGTACGCGTTAAAGGAGTCCGAAAGCTCCCTGTCGAATACGATATTCGTCTCCGTGCCGCCGCTAACCGTCGGTTCCACCGTACCCGTATGTTCGAGTCGCGCGCTCGCGAACACGTTCTGGCTGAACGGCCGGTCTTCCCATAAATCTTTGCCGGAGTAGTCCTTCACCCGGTTCCGGGCTCCCCCCGTGCCTCCCGCTATGGCAATGTTGGCATTTCCGCCTAAATCGTATTTCACCCATCTCACTTCGTTTTCGTAACTTCTGCCGTCGAAGCGGAATATGGTAAAGGCCGGACTCGACTGATGCTGGGACAGCCTTACGTTGATGTTCTCGGCGATGTTGGCAAACGTATCGTAGCTCGGGTGTCCTCCGAAGACGATAGCCGCATTGGCATAATACATCCCGGTAGCCGGATTCTGCCTGTCGTTGAACCGGCAATGGGCCACCCTGTTGAAATAACAGCCGCGGAAATGGACGCCGTAGTTGGAGTTCGAATCGATCTCGCATTGACTGATCGTGTTGTTGTGCGCCCCTCCCGTATAATACTGGTTCATCTCGATCAAGATTCCGCCTCCGGCACTTGTTCTGCCGTTGCCCGCCACACCGCAGTTGTTGATTCTCGTGGAAGCGTTCGCAACCCGAATTCCGCCTGCCTGGTTGTCCATGAGCTGACTGTTCGCGATATCGACGGCAGAGCCCCATGGTTCAACGGTTATCCCCCAGCCTCCGCACGCCTGGAACAAGGAGTGCTCGATCTGAAGATACAGGTTGGCGTAAGCATCCGGTCCCGTTCCCAAGTGACCGTCGCCGTACGGATATTCCAAATCCCGTCGGTATGGAATGTAAAATCCGTGCTGCTTCATCCCGATGACCGCGACGTTCGATATCGTCAAGTTCACGGTACCCACGGAGCGGATGCCGCCGCAATCTCCCCCACCGCTCCTGATTTTAAACCCTTGCAGTCGTAGCCCGACGTCAAATCGATACGCGGCCGCCTGCTGCTGAGTCATATCGTGGTTGAACACATAGAGGCCGCCTGTAATCTCGGAGACGATCTCCGTCGCTTCCTTACCAGCCCCGATCACGGACAGAGCTTGGCGATGCTCCAGCGGGGAAACGCTGTGGTCCCAGTTCAATTCAAGCTGCCTCGTGACCCGGAAAATCCCCTTCGGAATACGCACGACGCCTCCGGCTGCCGCGTCGATGGCCGCCTGGATTGCATCGCTGTCGTCAACTATTCCGTCTCCGACCGCTCCGAACCAAGTTACGTTAACCTCCCTATCGTGTATACGCTTAAACCTCGCACCTGACGACGAAACAATCACCGTCCCCGAATTGTCGGACGAAGCCGTATCCCCCGCATCGTAATAAAACGGCCCCTCCTTGCCCCGATCTGTCACGAAGTAGATGAAGTCGGCATCGGGAGTCGAGTTCGCACGCAGCTCAGCAATCGTCGTTGCCACACATAGGTCGGTGTTCATCAAGTCTTTCGGCTTCATCTTGCCCTTTGCGGTTTCCCCACCGTAAACCGCTTCCAAAACAGTCCCGCCATGAACCACGCTCGCCGCCCCCAGCGACGAGCCGTACGCCACCGCAGCGGCACCCGCAGCGCCTAGAGCCGCGATCAGTTTTCTCCTGCTTATCAGGTTGTTTTCGGTCACCTGCTCATTCCTCCCCAATATCGATCGATATAAGCGATTCCGCCAGCCGCTCCTCTCATCGGCTTGCTGAGCCTCAGTATAGGGGACGCCCGCTTCCGATGGATATACAACGATTGCATCCCGCGTAACACAATAGCCGAATTGGGGGAGAATGGCTTATTATTGTTATTGAAGTCAAAAATGTTGTATTTCCGAAAACAGCGGTTTCCTCTTATACTTAAAAAAAAGGAAAGCAGGTATAGCGATGAATTTGAAACCGTTTTCATCTGCAGCGACGGCGATTGCTCTCATCGGGCTGATCTTATCCAGCTGCAGCGAGTCCGACGAAACGGAGGCAAAGCGGACTGATTTACAGCCGGATCGGACAGTCGTACAAACTGTCAAGCCGTCCGATTTCGGAACGGTGCGGATGATCGTAACCCCCTCCTATCTTCAACCGGGGGTTAAGCAAGTGGCAGACTATATTAAGGAAAAGTCGGGGGTGCACATTGAGCTGGTCAGCTCGGACGGTAACGGCCCCTCGAAGTTCAGTCTCATGATGGCCGCCAATGAACCGGTAGATGGTACCATCCTCAGCAAAGTCCACTTTCAAAATGCGATCAACAAAGGTATGCTGCTGCCTTTGGACGACCTTATCGATACATACGGCTCTCATCTCAAACAAAGAATCAACCCGGAGCTGTGGAAATGGGCCAAAGGAAAAGACGGCAAAACCTACGCTGTCCCGAACGAAAGTATGGCCGTTCCTTATATAACCACCGTACGGTCCGATTGGCTGAAGCAAGTAAACGTCCCGACGCCGAGATCGGTCGCCGAATTCGAAACGGCGATGAAAGCGATCAAGCAGGCCAATCCAAGCCGCTCGACTGACGGCAAAGAGCTCTATCCTCTATATATCGATTTGTTCGGAGCGGACCAAACTTTGCTCGGCGCCTTTCTACGGAACGGCATCTCCTGGTGGAAACAAGCGGACGGGACGTATATGCCTCCTGAGATGGACCCGGAATACAAAATATATTTACAAACACTGCAAAATTGGTACAAAGAAAAGCTGATCTATCCGGAATCGTACGTCGTCTCCGCCAGCGGAAAAGCGGATAAACTGTGGGAGTTGATCGGCCAGGACAAGATCGGGGCGATGATCGGCTGGTTCGGCCGGGAATACCAGGCTTATGACAAGTTGATAACGCTCGCCCCCGAATTCCGTTACGAGCCGATTGCGCTGGCGCAAGTCTACGATAACGGTCTGCCCCGCATACTCCAGCCGACCAACTACACTGTAGCGAGTGTCACCTCTATGAATGGCAAAGGATTCATCAGGCTGCTGGACTGGATAGCGGAGAGCGCCGACAATATGACCGTCTCTTATTTGGGCCTGCCGGGAGTCACGTTCGATTACGCGGATCGGGACAAGAGGGTCATCCAGATGAAGGATAATCCAAATCCGAATCAAAAATTCGTTCCCGGCACGTTCGAATTTCTCGATATTCTGGACTTCGCGGTCGTCCAAGATACGCCGAAAGCGAAATATTTGGCGGAAAGCTCTATGAAAGTAACCCGGTTGAAGCACTACACGCCATTGGACTATCACATTACGCTCAATGAAATGACATTGGATTCGGTGCAGCGGTACAAAGCGTTATTGGACACCGCCAAGCAGGAAGCGTTTATCCAAATTGTGACCGGGGAAAAATCCGTATCTTACTGGGACGAATTTCTGGTCGAATGGAGAAAGATGGGGATGGACGAAGTCATCAAGGACAAAAATGCCGCATATAAAGAAGCGGGGCTGTATCCGTTACTCTGATTGCGATTCCCGCCTTCCAGACTCAGGAGGTCGATATGAAAGCAAAAAAATTGCGGCGGCAGTTGTTTCTCGTCTTGTTGCTAGTAATGACCGTTCCCGGCTTAATGGTAAGCTATTATTACTACCAAAATAACGTCGACCGGTCAATGAAACAAAAAACCGATAAAAATTTGATGATTTTGAAGCAGTACGGAGCCAACTTTAATTTGATCAACGAGCAGCTATGGGGCAAATTGAAGGAAAACGGGTTGGACCGTATTTTCGGCACCGCTGCCGAAAATGCGAAACCGTTAGGCCAAGTCGATAAAATTAATATCATTAATAAGCTGAATCAAATCAAGCTGTCCAATCCTTACATATCGACGATTCATTATTTTCAATCATGGCCGGAAGGCGACTCGGTTTATCTCGATCCCGACTTCAAGTACATCGACGGGTCTTACAATCCGGACTTGAAAGCGATATTCGAAGCATCCACCTCGACGCTCGATTCAGTGCCGATTCGCTATACGAGCTTTCCCGGAGAGGCAAAAAAAGCGGTATACTCCATCGTGCTGAGACTTCCTTTCGATGCGATCCGCAAGACGAGCATGATTATGATCAATATGGACGTCGGGCTGTTATTGGACAAAATGATGGGTTCGGAGCTGAAGCACACGTATATCGTCAACGATGCCGGAGTCGTGTTCGTTCCCGCCCAGCTGCGCGGCTATCACTTTGCTATCGAAGACATGGCGGGCACCGAACAGGGCTTGCGGCAGATCCGTTTCCAAAATGAAGACGCGATCCTTCAATATTCGCAATTAAAGGCGCTTTCCGGCTATATGGTAAAGGTGGATGAACAGAGCGACCTGATGGCTCCGGAACTGGCGATGAAGCGGCTCCTCCTGGCGGGCAACGCGGTCCTGTTCCTACTATGTCTCATCGTGGCCGCATTGCTAGCCAAGGTAGTATACAGACCCTTCGAGCAGATGATCGTTTCCATTAAAGAAATGCTCGCACGCGGCGATACCGAAGCCCGGAACTACGGAGTGGCCGAGATGAACCAGATTCATCAGGACATTAAGCAACTGCTGAATAAAAACAAACAGCTGCAATCCACTTACCAAAATATGCTGCCTCAGATGAAAGACCGGTTTTCCCACCATCTGTTAACCAAAGGATTTACATCGGAAACCGACGCCAGGCAGCATGCTGCCCTGCTGGAAATCGATCTGCAAGCGGAAAGCTTCGGTCTTCTCGCCCTGGAGGTAGATTCCTATTATTGCACCTCTGTGCAGGAAATGCATAACAAGAAGATTTTGTTCGTCAACCAATGCCGAACGGTACTGCTGAACGAGATGCCGGGTGTTATCGTTGAAATTAATGCCGACTGCTGGGGGGTTTTGTTTTTTGTCAAACAGGCTATGCCGGAGGTTGATTTCAACCAGTTCGCCTTCTCCCTATGCAAGAAGCTGCAAGATCAGGCAGAGGAGAAGCTGAATATATCCGTGTCCTGCGGTATCGGAATGTTCCGCGGACCGCTTGTCGAGCTGCACCGCTGCTATAAGAAGGTGCAGGATTTATTGAAATACCGAATCAGCCTGGGCAACGGTCTAATTATCAACTTGCTGGAGCAGGAGAAATACGCTGACGCCAAAGAGGAAGACGTCCTCATCGTCGACGACGAGAAGCTCCTTCATCTGATCCAGACGGGAAATGCTCTTCAGGCGACAGTATGCGTGACTCAAGCATTGGATAGGCTGTGTGCGCAGCAGCATATCGCAAGCGTACAGGAACAATTGTGCGATTTGCTGCATGCCATTCTGAAAGCGGTGAAGACGCAAAAAATCGACACCGCAGAGCTGTTCGGCGAGAACCGGAACTTGTACGAGGAATTGCTGCACTTGAGAAGCTTCGAATCGATTAAAGAATGGTTACTGCAACTAACTGAAGTAGCTTGCGAGTTCGTCAAGCAGCGGTTCAGCAGCGAAGAAAGTCAGCTAACCCGGAATATTGCCGGCTACATCGAACAGAACTATATGAAAGTTGACTTGTCTTTGTCAACGTTGTCCCGTGAATTCAACTTGAGTCCCACCCATATCGGAAGGGTATTCAAGAAAGAGAAGGGTCTCTCCCTCATGGAATACATAAATGGCCTGCGTATCGAGAGGGCGAAGGAGCTTCTGCAGCGGACGGATTCGAAAATTTACGAAGTGGCGGTTGCCGTCGGGTTTCAAACGAATCATTATTTTATTAAGCTGTTTAAAGAGAAAATAGGAATTACGCCGGGTGAATACAAAAAGTGCGCGCAGCCGGAGTAAGCTCTACACGGCTCGCTTCCGAAGCCTCGAGAGCGAGTCGTCTAATCCAGCAACTCCGCGCGCCCTTCCGGAAACGGAACCGCAGAAATGCCCTTGCTCTATAAGAAAAACCGTCCGGTTCCCGGACGGTCCTTGGTCGTTGAGTTTAGTTAGCGCGTGTGGAGGGCAGGTAGAGGAGTTACGACCGCTGACACTTCTCCACTCCCCCTACCTGCCCTCTCTTGTTCTTCTTTCCTTCAAGGAGCGCCTTCCATGCGGCCTCTTCGAATTCCGAAATGCTGCAATAGTGCAGTCAAAAGTGCAGTTTTATTTGCCCCACCCTCTCCAAGGCTAATGAAGGAAGCGGGTATTGAAGCTGCTTAGCATCGGGTAACCGTATACGATTGGGTTTGCCGATATCAGAACGCACTCAATCGAATTGGAATACTACCAGAGGTTTACCATTATGAGTCGGGATCGCGAACCTATGAAGCGACAAGAAAACATGCAGCTAGTAACATTAAAACGTCTATTGATCGTGACGTTGGCGTGATTGCAAGGGCAATTGATAGCGGAGAGTTCGGAATTATTATTTCACGAAGACCGGCTGACCAATTGCCGTAGCATCGCCGTTCTTTCCTCCAGCTCGCCGGGCTTAAGCTTGGCATGGACATCAGCTACAATCGAGCTGATCGGGGTTGCTTTCAGCTTTTCGAACATGCGCTCCTCTGCCTCCCACATCGTTTGATGCACCTCACACATGCCCGGAACCACCTCATACCCCATAGCAAAGGACCTGACATTGGAGCATTGGAACATATGGCTTCGACCGTTTAACGCCATTAGCACATCATAAAAGCTGATCTCGTCAGGTGTTTTCAGCAGCCGGATGCCCCCCTTACTTCCAACGCTTGTTTTTACGATACCGGCTTTGGCAAGCTGGTTAAATACCTTGGACAAATATGTAGGAGGAAGTCCCATAAAGCCGGCAAGCTGCTTGATGGTCACAGAGAGGTCGGAAGGGAAAAGTGCCAGATTTACGACACTATGCAAGGCGTACTCGATACTCAAAGAATTATTCATCCCATACACGATCCTTTTTTATCCTTATTTTATCAAATGACGACAATAAGGACAAGTTTTAGTGTATTTGATGTTGACAAATACGAAATTCAATTACTATAATTAAGACAATTATTATCTTAATTATAGGAAAGGATGTTTGGTTATGCCTCTATTGTCATCCGCTCGACGAGTGCCACGAGGTTCAAATCGTATCGTCACCGTATTGCGTCTGTTTCTTGGCTTGATTTTTACTCTTGCGGGCATTAACGGTTTTTTTCTCTACTTCGGTTTGGAACCCTTTTTGCCTAAGAGCCCAGCAGCGATCGAGCTTCTGGGAACAGGATATTTGCTAATCATGGAGAAAAGCGTCGAGTTGATCTTAGGGCTCCTCCTTTTGTCGGGACGATTCATCCCCCTGACTCTAATGGTCCTGTTCCCGATCACGGTAAATATTTTGGCGTTCCATCTCTTTATGGATCCCAATCTAGTATTCCCTGTCATCGGGATGTTCCTGGTCCATGTTTACCTGCTATGGACGATGAAGGAGAGCTATAAGATTCTGCTGACCCCCTGATTTTAACACACCTGAAATGGCATCGACAGTCTAGGGCAAGTTTCTCGTCCTAGACTGTCGATATGTTCTGTCATCTAATCCTCACCCAGAATTGGGAACCTCTTAGCCGATCTAGCGCGAGCACGTTCGATCTCGATCTCCCGATTACGCGGGTCCGCATTCGTGACCAGCGAGTCCAACAAATTTTTGGCCACCACAGCCACCTCCTGGATGGCGCGATTGAACGCCTCCTCGTTCGCTTTGGAAGGTTGGGTGAAGCCCGAGAGCTTTCTTACAAATTGCAGTGAAGCTGCCACAATCTCATCTTCGGTAGCGGGAGGGTCGAAATTGAATAGGGTCTTGATGTTTCGGCACATAGTGAGCTCCTTTTGGAATACCCATTTTTGTAACCATCTTACTACACTCCCTTCCTCCACGCCAACCAACAGAAGCAATCCAGTGGAGCACCGTCACGGTCTCCCGCGTCCACGCCCTACACGATAACATTCCTTATCCCTTCAACGCGCCGATCATCATACCTTTGACAAAATACTTTTGCAAAAACGGATAAATCGCCAGAACAGGCACCGTGGCAACTATAATGACCGCATATTTGATCGTTTCCGCTACTAACCCCTTATCGAACGAATCGGCACCGACTAACATCGCGTTCGTGTCATTCTGCACGAGTATATCCCGCAAGACGAGCTGCAGCGGATACAGATCCCGATCCCTTATAAACAACATGGCATTGAACCAAGCATTCCAGTGTCCGACACCATAATACAAGATCATGACCGCCACGACAGGCATGGACAGAGGCAGGATGATCTTGAAAAGGATCGTCAGATGTGATGCGCCGTCCAGCCTCGCCGACTCTTCGATTTCATCAGGAATGCTCATGAAGGATGTACGCATCAGGATGAGATTGAACGTATTGACAGCCGTCGGAATCATTAGCGCCCACAGCGTATTGTCGAGATGAAGCCCTTTTACAGTCAAATAATAAGGGACCAACCCGCCACTGAAGAACATCGTGAACACGATAAACATCATAACCGCATTTCGCCAGAGCACGTCTTTACGTGACAAGAAATAGGCGCCAAGCGAGGTCATTAGCAAATTAATAGAAACGCCTACGACAACAATGATGACGGTATTCACGTACCCGCCTGTAATCATTCGGTTCGCCAGCACCAGCTTGTAGGCATCCAACGAGAATCCAAGCGGCCTCAGCAGAATCCCCTGATGTGCCATGAAATCAGCCGGATTGCTCACTGATGCGAACAGGACATACAGGATCGGATACGCGGTAGCCAGCGATAATAGCGAGAGTAGCGATACATTCAATGCGAGAAATGCTTTTCTGCTCATGCTTTCCTTCAAAATGTATGCCTCCTACCACAAGCCGGAATTGTTGATTTTCTTGCTGATCCGGTTCGCTCCCAGTAATAACACGAAATTGATTGTAGAATTGAACAAACCTACCGCCGAGCTGAAGCTCCAGCCGAACTCCTGCAAGCCTTTGCGATATACAAAGGTGGAGATGACGTCCGAAGATTCATAGATGGCCGGATTGTACAGCAATATGATCTTCTCGTAGCCGACACTCAGAATGCCTCCGACCTTCAAGATCAACAAGATGATAATCGTCGATGCGATGCCGGGAAGGGTGACATGGAGCGTCTGCTTCCACCGTCCGGCTCCGTCGATCGTCGCCGCTTCGTACAATTGCGGGTCAATCGACCCCATCGCCGCCAAATAAATAATCGAACCCCAGCCGACTTCCTGCCAAATTTCTGACGTGACATATAAGGGGACGAAGTAACCCGCCTTGTTCAGCATCGTTTCTTTCTCCCCGCCAAACAAACCAATGATCGTATTGACCATTCCGCTATCCCGCGTGAAATCGATGATCAAGCCGCACACGACAACCAGCGATATGAAATGCGGCATATAGGTCACCGTCTGTACGAATCTGGAGAAATATCGACTTTTCACCTCGTTAATCAACAGGGCAAGAATAATCGGTGCCGGGAACCCGAACACAAGGGACGTCAGACTAATCACGAGCGTATTCTTCAAGATGCGCCAAAAATAATAGCTATCAAAAAACGCCTGAAAGTGCTTGAACCCAACCCACGGGCTCCCCCATATTCCCTTGGTGGGAATGTAGTCCTTGAACGCGATAACAGCGCCATATATCGGAACGTAATGGAAGATCAAATAGTAAATGAGCACGGGTGCAACGATCATATACAACGAAACATTTTTCAGCCAGTCCTTGCGGATCTTCCTCCCAAGCGTCTCCTGGGCGGCTGGCCGTTCCCACACATTCATGGTGTCTCTCCTCCCAACCATCACATCTTGCTTCTCTTATCTCTTGTTATAACGCTCCAGTGCGGCTTGCTGCATTTCAATAGCTTTGTCGATCCCGAGCTTCTTCATCTGCTGCACATATTTGTCGAAGTTGCCCATTGGTTCCGAACCCATAATAAACTTCAGCAGCATTTCATTCTCATATGTGGTCACTTCATTCATTATTCTGGCCATCTCGTCTCGTTGTCCTGTCGTAACAAAGATTGGAGGTACGAAATGTTTGGCCGCATCGGTATTGGCCCACGCTTTGATGGCTTCGGCTTGTACAGGGATCATCGTCTGCGAGATTTCCGGATTCTGCACGAACGGCCCCATGTCATGCGATAACGTGTACTGGGCCATTGCTTGACTAATCGGAAGTTTATTCGGATTGTTCAGGATGACATCGGTGAATTTGGGCTTGCCGCTATCCAGCTTGTAGCTCGTTCCCTCAATCCCGAAATTCGCCAGCATGCTACCCTCATCGCTATACAAGTAATCAAGGAATTGCGCCGCCGCTTCTTTGTTTTTGCTCTTAGCGGATATAGCTGCACCAAAGCCGACAAACGGAAGGGAGTACTGCCCGAACTGTGGCTTATCTCCTTTTTTCAATACCGGATACGGCGTTCCAATCACTTGGAATTTCGGATCTTTGTCTTTCATCGCTGTCGTCCACTTGGCAACACCGCTTGCCCCACTGGCTACCGTAGCCCCCGATTTGCCGTCCAATATATTGGCGTCCAYGGTCTTGCTGTCCAGCGTTGCGAAGTTGTTATCCAGCAGCTTGTCCTTGAACCATTGATTCATTGTGATAATAAAATCTTTGTAGGCTGGCTCGATTTGACCGTATTTGATTTGATTGTTGTCCATGTAGAAGCCTTTCGTAATGCCATATGCGCCTATGAAGGTCCCCCACGACAATACGCTATTCTGGAAATTCCAATAAGGACTAAGCGGTGCGGTTGCGCCTTTCTTTTCCTTGAACGCCTTCAGGACGGTATACCACTCGTCCATCGTCGTCGGCACCTGCAGCCCTAGCTCCTCCAACCAGTCCTTGCGTATTACCGGCCCAGCCGAAACAAGCAAGCTTTGATCGCCACGGATAAATGGGAATGAGTAATAGCTGCCTTCGTCCGTCTTCACCATCTTGTCGATATCCGCGTGCTGCTTCAAATACTTGGACAGGTTAGGCGCCTGCTTGACTTGCAGATCGTTCAGCTTCGTTATCACTTGATCCGCGATCGCTTTCTCCGGACCACCTGGATACTTCGTCCAATCATATTGAATAATGTCCGGCAGATCACCGGAGGCGATCATCAGATTCAGTTGTTCACTTTCCTTCCCGGAGGCCGGGTGAATGAATTCGACTTCAATGCCTGTGCGTTTTTTCAATTCTTTGGCGAATTCCGTCTCCGCGACATTCTTGACAATCGCGGACGTATTCGGAGGCATCGGAAACCAATATTTCAGCTTGATGTTGCCTTTAATCGGATAAATCGCTTCTTGCTTGGCGCTCGAAGGACTCGTTGTATTCACAGGCCCGCTTGTCCCTCCCTGCTCGGCTCCTTTCGTGCAGCCTACCGTTCCCCCTACAAGCACTGTTGCAGCAATCATGGATGACATCCACTTGGTGTACTTTTTCATGTTTGACCTCCTCGTTTATTTTCCCTTATGCATAGCGGTGTTGCCCGTCGACAATTCAAAGTATAGAATCGGCGTCCTCATCCTGATAGAGACAGAACATGAAGTCGGGGGACATTATTGCACAATCGGAATGGGACATTATTGAATAGCAAGGGACAATACCTTGACGGAGCTTATCCAGACCAAAAAGAGCCAAGCTTCCTTGGCTCTCCTAAGCGGTTGTCACACCATGTCCGAATACTTCCCCGGCGTGATTCCTTCATACTTGGCGAATACACGGCGAAACGTCCTAACGTTCGAATACCCGACCAATAGTGCGACGTTCTCCATATTCTCATCCTGTTCCCGCATAATCTTCTTCGCCTGTTCAATCCTGAATTTCCCAATGTAGTCGAGCAAGGAACTGCCTGTCCCTTCCTTGAACAGCTTCGACACATAAGCAGGGTGCAGATCAATCTGATCGGCAATGGAAGCGATGCTCATGTTCAAATCGCTATATTGAGAATGAACCATATCGATGATCGTCTGTACCGTATCTTTCGTTCGACGGCCTGCCTGTTCCTGCACGATATAGTCGCAGAAGCTGCGTAAAATATCTTTCAACTGCTGCTTCATTTCGCTGACGGTCTGACTTCGCAGCAATCGTTCGATCGGATTGAGTTCCTCCAAGAAGGAGTTGTCGTATATACTGCTGATTTCATTAATCGTCTTTAGCATCGTGCTGACCAAATCGACAAACAAACATTTGGCGATCTTAAGCGGAAGCTTGCGTTGCTCCAGATTATCCTTGAACACTTCATCGATAATGTTCTCCGCACTTGCATAATCCCCTGTTTTGATGCAATTCATCAGCGCCTGTTCTTTCTCAAGCGGGTAGTAATACTCCCCCTTCGCACGGGGAATTTCCATATCGCTGTAGTGCATAACACCGCTCACACCGTATATATTCTGGTATTCCATCGCTTCCATCGCTTCATAATAGGCCGTCGAAATGCCGATCGTGGAGTTATGGACGCTACTGATGGAGACGGTGACTGGTACATGGTAGTGTTGCTGCATGAAGCGTTCTACCCCGCTGGCAATCGCAGCAAGCTCCTGCTTCCAATCCTGCTCCTCGTGTGCCTTCACCTGTAGATTGATCAGGCATACGAGGAACTCATCCATCTCCGTCATGAACCCCCGGTGAACTTGTCCTGTCAATTCTTCCGTTACATTCATAACCGCGAACCGGATCAGTTGGAACGAGACGTCGTTGTAATCCTCCACATTAAATACCATCACAGCGAACGAATCGGATATAAATCGAAGGTCGTATGATTCCAGCGATTGCTCCAGCGGAATGGCACGTTCCCTGCCTTTTAGCAGTTTCTCGATAAAGTGGCCGCGCATGAAGCTTTTTTGCCTCCACAGCCTGCTGTTCATATCCGTATTCTCCAACAACGTCGAATGGATCGCCTGATGCATGAAATCGTATTCGTTAAGCGCCTTGCCTTCTGTTCCGGCCCTATTCTTCTTATCCTTGAACAATTCCATCATCATACGGACTGGCGAATAATTTCTACGAATAAAAGCATATGTGAGTGCTCCGCCGACGATCAGGCAAACGATCAGGCTTATGACCATCGCCCGCTTGATCACTTCCGACTTGTCCCAGAACACGTCCTCTGGCATCAGAATCATGTACTTCCAATCCGTTGTACTCGAACTAATGTACGAAACAACCAGATCCTGTCCCTCGAATCGAGCTTTGACCATGCCGCTCTTCTCACTTAGATCGTGGTAAGCAACCGGCAATGGGGGACTCATCGAGTTGGTGGAGGCCAATACCTGGTCATGACTGTCGATGATTACCGCTACCCCGTTGTGAAGATAATCCTCTCCGTCGTTCACCCAGAATTTCGATTGATCCAGAAAAATCACAACATTGCCCAAGCTTGTACCGTTTTTCCCTATCGGAATCGAGCGTATGTAAGCTAGATCATTCATCGTGCTGCTTGCGTCTTTCCTTCCATCCCCCATGGATATGATCTCGCCACTGTAATACCGGCTTAACCGATTCATCCATTCCGCATACGAGCCCTTGTTCGGGGCGTATAAATTGTTGTAGACTGCTGTGCTGGTGTTGCTGAAGTCCGGTGTAATCACGGTATCAATCGCTTTGAAATAGACGAAGTAATCGTTGGATCGGTTCGATGATTTGAATACCTTCAAGCTCTCAAACGCCTTATAGATCGTATAATATTGATCGGGTGCAAGCGACTCCTGAATCGACAAAAGCTCCTGGACCTGAGGATTGAAAGCGATCTCAACACTGAGCCGCTTCATATCTTCGAGCAACGTATCCATATCTTTCTGCACCTTGGATAAGATCAGGTTGTTCGATCGGTTAATTTCATCGATAATTGTTTGATTCGTCCGACTATATGTTAACATGCTAATCATAACGGGTACGAGCAAAATCGCCACATAAGACAATAGCCAAGGAATGATAATACTGTGCCGTTTGAACCGGATTCCGTGAAACAATGCCACACACCCCACTTGATAACCTGAAGCAACAATGGAATCTATTATAGCATATCCAGTCTTTCCCGCTGAACAAATTACAGCAGTAAGCCACTCGACTCACGGACGAGCATGTTCCAGAAACCAACTATATAGATTGGAGTCGCGATAAGTTTCCATAGAGATATCGTGACCGCCTTCGGGGAATATGGTCAGTTGGGCATCGCCCCCCAGTTGCTTGAGACGGTTGACGATATTTGCTGCTTGATCTACAGGCACGACCTCGTCCTTCGCCCCATGAAATGCCCAGACAGGCGTGTGTAAGAGAACGTCTACACGCTCTTGAGATCCCCCTGCACAGACCGGTGCTATCGCTGCAAAATAATCTGGATATTCCATAGCCAAATCCCAAGCGGCAAAACCACCCATACTAAGACCAGTGAGGTATATTCGCTTCACATCAACCGGGTAACGGGTCTGTAACTCTTCAATAAGGGCCATGATCCCGTCAAATACAAACGGCCATATGTAATAGGATGGACATTGCGGCGACAATACGATGAAGGGGAAATCACTATTATCTTCAATTAGGTGAGGAATCCCCCTTACCTTCAGCCGCTCCAAGTTGTCTCCCCTTAAGTCCCTCCCGTGCAAAAATACGATCAAGGGCCATTTTCGTGTCGTTGAATCGTTGCTAGCCTTAGGTACATGCAAAAGGTACTGCAGATTCACCCGCTTCGTTAGTTGAATTTCCTTCTCGAATCGATGTGCTTGTTGAGCCATTGTTACCATCAACCTCTCCGTATATCGTTTCATCCACCGTACCACCAGAAGGGAACATTCGAAAATGTCAATAAAGCTTCTTTTCGAGTATTTACCTTCTGTTACCTGCATATTTGGAGGGGGATACACCCAGGCTCATTCATTTCCCAGTTTTTTCTTGACGGCACGCCACTTGGACGGTATGCTTACATCGAAAAAGAAGGCCTATTAAGGTAAATCTCATAACCTGACTGGATCATCAGTCAGGTTTTTTGGGCTGTTTGGTTTTTGGTTTTTTGGTGTTAGCGAGATAGGGAGCGTAGGCACAGGCGGCGTGGAGCGGTGGCGGGCGGTGGCGGGCGGTGGCGGGCGGTGGCGGGCGGTGGCGGTGGGCGGTGGGAGTGCGTTGGTACGTCGAACGAGCGCGGGGAGCTAGTTTATAGAGTATTAGGCTGAACGAGCGAAATAGTCCCAAAAATAGTATGGTAAAGACTCGCCCAGGTACTATTAACAGGATTTCCTCCAGTTAATTTGAGCTATTTCTGGAAATATAGCGATTTAACAGGAATTCCTCCCGCTAATTTCAACGAACTCCCTCCAATCAGGGCAAAAGCGACAATTTACATGGAGGAATTCCAGTTAAATCTATACATCTACTCTTTCCGGCCAGATTACCGGGAGCTTTTCCAGTTAATCTACTGAACTCGCAATCATCCAAAACTCACCCCCACTATGGAGATGCAATTAAGCTTGCATACAGATCGCTATTGTTAGGAAATCGGCGATTCCTGTCTGTCTGTCTGTCTGTCTGTCTTACGGTTTAACAATCCAATTATCCAACCTTGCTACTTCATAGGTATGGCTGTTCTCGTCTTCTAGCCAAGTTAAGGCTTGCATGACTAATGGAGAACTATTTTCTGAGGATAAGCGGTTAAATGTTGATCCACTCGGCTCCAACGGAATCATTGTCGTGCATATCCGTACAGTAGGTCAGTTCCCCACTTTGATACTCGATTTCGTAAAATATGGCGATGTGATGAATATGTGTTGTCCCACGTTCCACTAACGTATAGGGAACAATATAATCGAAGACACCAAGATTTCGGATAATATTAATCCCTAGTCCAGTTTCTTCTTCAAGTTCCCTACGAAGAGCATCGGCCAGCGGCTCATTGGGTTCAACTATTCCACCAGGAAGATCATACCGATTCGTGTACGGACCGCCATTCTTATGGATTACTAAAAGGTTCCCTTCATGAATACAAATTCCATACACACCTAGATGCCTATGCCATCTTTCCTCCAGAATACCTTCCACTAACAAGCTCCTCCACTCCTCTACCAAGCGATATTATCCCATCCCGCCTGCCGCTCTTTCCGGAAGCGTTGAACCCAACTTTCCGCGATCTCATCGGCAATAGGTTCGAAAAAGGGATCAGCCACCGTTACCCCCTCCGTCGGAATGTCCAGATAGCGCAGCACTTGCATGACTGTCTCTTCATACGTCTGAATAAAATCCTCATACACAATCGTCATGGGCACAATACGTTCCTCTGCGAAGAAAGCTTCCATACTGGCTTCACGCATGGTACACTCCAAGAGCAGATGATTAATCGCATCGAAGGCGTACTTGTCAGCAATATCCGCTAGATGCGGCTTCGCACCATGAACCCGGTGCCATTCACCGGATACGATTGCTCTCCACCACGACACAGCTAATCTCACCTTATTCCGCCTGGTCATGAATATGTGTTTGCAGCCTGGAAAAGCCTCTTCCCATATACGCGGCCGAGACAATCCTTCAGGCAGATTCAGCTCTCTACGGAACGCTTGTAGCCAATGGTCCTGCCTATACGGTGAAGTCTTAAGGCCGAATACGCCGTTCGATGTCTGACCATCCATCCACACTTGACGTAAATCCTGGATCGTGAACGTTCCGGGATCCCGATGTGTCAGCCACTCTCCGGGATTACCGGACACACCCGTCGATTCAAGTGCTTTGTTCAACAATGTACTTCCGGTTCGCTGTGAGAACCATATCGTGTAACTGAGTGTGGGTTTCATTCGGCATATCCTCCTCATGGATCGTTATCTCAATGGTTTAACCAGAGCTAGAACAAGGTCATCATCTACAAGTACGTGCTGCCCATAGTTCGGATACTCCTGTTTCTGCGACATGCCTAGTCCATCCGGGACATAGCCGCGTTTCACATACAGGACTTGGGCAGCCCCGTAATCGGAGAATAGACCCACTCTAATCCCCGCCACATCGGAACGTTCTCCAATCATCGCCTCGGCTTGTTCCATGAGCCTGGTCCCTATTCCGCGACGACGGTATGTAATCAGGACATTGAAGTCCTGGATTTCCGGTATATGATGTTCTTGGAAATAACGGTACTCCGGCTGCCACACCACATTCACATATCCGGCAAACTCACCATCAACCTCAGCTAGCAGGGTTACCTGACTCCCCTTTTTTTGCTTGTCCAGATACGCTTGATACTGCTTGACCAGTTTATTCCATCCTTGTATTCGGAATGCTTCGGATATTCGTTCAGGATCATCTTCATTTATGAAACGGATCGTGATCTCACTCATAGCAGCAGCTCGCTTCCCTTTGAATTAGTGCCATTGTATGAGGCTGTCGATTCATTGTTGATTTAGGCGAAAACGGCCGTTCCAAGTGAAAAAGGACCCCGACGCTTTACCCCACAAAGTGAAGACTAGCTCTGGAGATAACTCCGAGTACTTTGCGGGGACCCCGGTTACCTCAAACATCTTGTTTGAACCTCCTGTGATTGTATAAGGGATTTCGTGGTATGGAGGTTCAAGCCAAATCCTGTGCTCACAATAAATCGACTGCCTCTTGTATGCCAACTAGCGCCCAGTGAAGCCACCTTCTGAGATCATGCGTTGTCCGGTGATCCACCCGGCCTCGTCGCTGACAAGAAAAGAGATCAATCGTGCTGCATCCTCCGGCTGACCTATTCGCCCCATGGGGAACATCGGCAGCAGATGAGATTGAAGCGCTTCGTCCATCCAGCCACTATCGGTAGGACCAGGATCAACCGCGTTCACGGTAATACCAAGCGGGGCCAAGCCGACAGCTAGCGGCTCCGTCAATGCAATCAGCGCACCCTTTGTTGCCATGTAGGCCAGATTATTGGCCTCATTTCCTCTTGAGACGAGAAATATGATTCGGCCAGGTATCCTCCCTACGAGCTTATCTTCGAAAATCTGAGCAAATTTCACACTCAGCACACTAGTACCTCGTACATTGATAGCGTGATGGCGGTCGATCAGTTCAGCATCGAATGTACGATAGTTCGAAGGGGCCCAGTAGGTTGCATTGTTAATGAGAATACTCGGAGTACCTAGCGTCTTGCTTGCGTATTCAAGTATGGCATCTGCCGCCATCGGATCAGCCAGATCGGCTTCCAATTGTGCCGCCCGCACACCTGATTCTACTAGTTCGTGGCATAGCTTATTCGCCCACCCGATGTCCTCGCCATAACGTTGGGTGCGGTCGTATTGCCCCCAGTGGGTGAACAGGATATCAGCACCTTCAGCCGCTAACACCCGGCAGATAGCCGTTCCTATCCCGCGTTCACGACTGGCTCCCGTTACGATCGCCACACGTCCTTGCAACTTGGTTCCCATACAATCCATCCCTCCCTCTAACATGGTGGTTAAAATCCAATACAATCACATTTTACCATTTTTGAACCGCGGAAAACGGCTATAACTAAACTATCCTACGCCTATCGACTAGCAACAAAAGGGCTGTCCCTGGGGTTTTTTCAACCCTTCGGGACAACCCCCTGCTACAGCCAAAATTGCGCATAATATTCGGCGTGCTCTGCGGATCTTATTAGTTCGTCATCAGCCGTAACAAGTGCGCAAGCATTTTAGTCGCTTCTTCGCGGGTTGCCAAATCATTCGGAGCGAAAAATACGCCTGTTTGGCCTGCTCTTGTTTTACCTGAAATAATGCCAGCCTGCTGCACCACTTTGGATGCTCCGACTGCATAGCTCGGTATGTCGGAGTGGTCGACAAATTCGATTACAGCCTTGGAGTTAGGAAGTGTAAAGCGAACCGCTGCTGCATAACGTTCGATCATTGCAGCCATCTGAGCCCGCGTTATCATGGCGTATGGTGAGAACATGCCTTGTCCTGTTCCGCCAACGATCCCTTTCTCCGCCGCCCATTCGACCTCATTTGCGAAGTATGCTTCGGGAAGAACATCCGTAAAACGGGTCGTACCGGCATATTTCGTGAGATCCGCGCCTGAAATCCGGGCCAGAATAATTGCAAAGTCGGCTCGCGTGATTTGGGCAGTCGGAGCAAATTGCCGGTTATCGACGCCATTAAGGATGTTCCTCGCGGCGAGATACGTAATGTCGTCCTTCGCAAAGCTGGATGTCGTATCCTCAAAGACTATTTTCCGATATCCGATGCCATAAGATGAGAAATGCTCTACGCTGAAGCGTACTGTCTTCGTAACGGGATCATAGACGCCGCCCGGCACTATGACGATTTCACCTGCATCGGAAATGTAATACACCACGATTGCGTTCTGATCTTCGTCGGCTGCCGGAGTATATGGAACCGTTACATTAACCGCCCCGCCGTTAAAAGTGGATACCGTCTTGCTTCCTGCCGTAACCGTAAAGTCGAATACCGGCCGGGTTCCGATGACTGCCATAATCTCGGCTTGCCGTGTTGCCGACATATTTCCCGTGATGGAAGCTGCATCAGTTCTTACGATTGAAACCGTGACGTCTCCGTTCGCTCCCGCCGAAACGGCCGAGATCGCCAATTTGTCGAAAGACAACGTCCCTACGCCGGTATCGATAATGACAGCCGTGACTCCGCTATCCGCAATTTGTGTCAGAGATTTGGCAGGAATACGAATCTCGCTTTGTTTGGCTCCTTCGTCCCCTGAAGCCTTAATTTCAATTATTTCTAATTTGCCTTTGGATTCCGTAATAGCTTGCAAAGACTTCGTAATTTGCTCCTCGGAAACAGAAGCGGAAGCTTTGCCTGAAGCATTTGTCACTGATTGGACTTCGTTCGTTACTTTCTGAGCCCCTACAATGGGTGCTGGTGTCGGTGTTGGTGTCGGTGTTGGCGTTGGCGTTGGTGTTGGTGTTGGTGTTGGTGTTGGTGTTGGTGTTGGTGTTGGTGTTGGTGTCGTTTCATTTTCTTCGTTTCTTGGCAACACCGTCACCGTGACTTTATAGCTCTTCGTAATCGTACCGTCCTCAGCTACAACCGTATACGTCACCGGATTCATGAAGTTGTTGGCGGTTGTTCCGCTCGTCTGGGTCACATCGCCCACCTTCACGGTCGAACCGGTCGAGCTTGCGAATGTCGCCACTAAATTCGTGACGTTGGTGCCACTCGGAACACTAAGCGCAATGCTGCTGCCTGTGCTGCTATTGCTGTCCGTGATCGTGCCGTTCACGATCGGGTTCAATCCCGCGAAAATGAACGACGTGATGCTCGCTTCCGCAATTGGCAGCACCGCCACGGTAATTGTGTAAACTTTCGTAGTCCCATTATGCGCAGTTACATTCACAGACACGGTATTGTTGCCCACAATCAGGTTTGAACCACCCACAACAACGACCGTCGCATGTGGGTCATACGTCGCGTAAGTGACCGAAACGACACTTTTGCTGCTAGGTACAGTTACGGTGTAGTTCAACAGATCGGATCTAAATCCTACCAATTGTATTCCGTCCAACTTCAGCTCGGTCAAATCAGCGCTCGATAATGGTTTTTCTGGTTCTTCTACAACTGTGTACTGAAGCGTTTCAGGATCTCCAAAGTAGTTATTATGTTTCAGAATCGCTTTAACTTCCGTATCCTTGGAAATATTGAAAGGTGTTGTATACTCAACTCCCGATTTCGGATCGCTTCCATCAGTTGTGTAAAGGATTTTATAGCTTGCATCAGCAACCGCACGTCCTGTACCTGTCTTCGTCAACGTCACGGTAGTCGCAGGGCTTGGAGATCCGGTAATAGCGGTCCCCCGGAAATCATGAAGCACTTCACCGCCACCTGTACTACCATTCAGTACGGTTCTCCCGATCAGGATATAATCTCCACGATATAGTGCTGTTGCCGGATTCGTAATTGTACTGTCCATGATATAGATGGAGGACCCTCCACTATACGAATAGATAGTACGGGCGCTAATCCCCGATATGCTCGAATCTTGAATATGAATATCGGCATTGCTATTGTCTATGACGATTACACCAGACGATCCAGTAAATGGATAATCAGAAGTAATCGTGGCACCCAACACATTCAGGCTAGGATGCTTGGTCAATAAAATGAAGCTTTTGATAGCCTGGGATAACTTATCGGCGTTCGCATCCTGCTTCAATGTAATATTTTGACCGATTGTCAGCATTCCTCCGACTAGCTCCAGGTACACATTTCCTTTCATAGTCAGGGTAACGGGTTTATTGGCCATTATAGTAATATTTCCTTGGTTAAAAGAGATCTTACCGAGGTTATCATCTCCCACGAAACTCTCTGTAATCGTAATGGTACCTGTCCCGCTTCCAATTTCCGCAATTCTGAATCGCAGCTCGGCAATGCTGCCCGCTGTAAAGCTATTATCTGCGCTAGGCGCTACCAACAATGCAATGGCTGTCTGAAGTGCTTGCCTTGCATGATCCACAGTATCCTGAACAGCTTGAGGATCACCTGCAATTAGTTGCGCTTGCGCAAGAGCTGCAGCGAAGTTCGCCCAACTATAAGCCGTGTATTGGCTTTCGACCTTGGCATTCGTTCCCGTCACACTATCAATTACTGCAAGGAGTTCGGTTTTCTTGGTGAAAGGATAGGGAGACGCTTGTCCGGAAATAAGCAGCAAGTTTGGAAATCCCTTTGCAGGGTCACTCGCTAAAGTTTGCCATTTCCAAATATTGACGAAATCCCACGAGATCGATTGAAACGTATTTTGTTGATAGAAATCCGCTTCCGTTTTCTCTTCGATTATTCCTCTTTGTTCGACAAATGCCGTTCCACTTACTCCATTGATATCTTTCCATACGATGTTGTCTGAGATGGATGCAGCAGCATCGGCAGCTCCATAAATTTTGCCAAAGGAAGTGCCCGATATTCTCATATTGATGGCAGCATTATGTTTAACCACCGCGATAGCAGAGCTGATATTGCCGACAATTCCTCCCGCGATGGCATTGGAAGCTTTTGTCGCCTTTACTTCTCCAGTTGCAAAGGTATTTTCAATAATCGCCTTTTTCATTGTGCTCGTTTGAAATTCAATGGCTCCCGCAATTCCGCCTACGCCGCTCAAGCCTTCAACCGTTGCAGTCGAATAGCTGTTCTTGATCTCAGCGTCGGACACATCGGCATTATTGCTCATTCTACCGACTATGCCGCCTACATTATTGACTGTACTGCTAATTCGACCCGTTACATAGGTGTTCTCGATCAAGCCGCCCGAGTTCATACCGGCAATACCGCCCGTATTGTCGATAACACTGCTGATATTGACGTTAACGAGTCCCAGATTATTAACCGTGCCACGAGCGGTACTGCTCGAACCCAAGTATCCGAATAGACCAACATATGAAGTTGTACTACCAGATTCCCATGCCGGATCATAGACTATTTTCAGGTTTCTAATCACCATATGATTGCCATCGAACGTACCGGTAAAAGAAGTACTTGAACCTGCTTCATCTCCAATAGGCCTATAACCTTTGATATTGCTCATATCAATGTCGTTCATCAGCTTATAGGAGCCGTCATAAGGCAATTTGTTGAAGCCCGTCCCCATATTGTTGCTCATGTACACCAGTTGTTTGGCTGTACTGATTTCATAAACCCCGTTTACCAATGGTGGAAAATTCTCATCTTCTACAGGTGACGGTGCTGGTGGAGCTACCCAGTTGTCAAGATGTTTCGGCAACGGTTGGGTGATCACAAACGTTTCAATTTGATCGAATTTCCCGGTTGCCTTATTTCTGGATTTGGATGTAACCGTGATTTTATCCTCGGTCACATCAACCGTATGGAAGCCGCTTTCGATATCGTCCTCGTAGAAGGCTGTGTAGGAATCGGCATTTTGCGGGTTATATTTATACCCTTCGCTAGACCATGCCGATGCGCCGGTAATATAAGTTGTACCTTGGCCCGCATCTACAACCGTATCATCGTACATCGGATGCGTTCTCAGATACATATGATCATGACCCGATATGGAGAGGTCGATTCCCGCATCATCAAATGCTTTCGCTATATCTTTATAGTGAGAAATATGAGCCCTGCGGCCAAGATAAAGCCCATGGTGGTACGTAGCGACCTTCCACTTGGCATCCGAATTTTTGACGACTGTTCTCATCCAATCAAGCTGAGGTTGAATCGATGCCCATGGCATCTGATCGAAAATATTGAGTACGATGAACAAGGTATTCCCATATTCGTAGGAATAAGACGTACCATCCAGGATTTTGGCCGAAGTCCCGACTGCAATGGGTTGATTATTTGCGGCACCAGTAACTGCAGGTCCATTTTTCGGCGTATTGAATCTTGCATTGAAATTCGAAAAATACGGATCCGGAGATTCCCAATTCAGATAGCCATCATTTGGATTCCCTTCATATTCGTGATTTCCGATTGTGGATACAAGCGGAGTACGAGTTAATTTATCTTGAATGGACTCGAAGAATCCAGACCATTCCTCCGACTTATAGGAATGATTCACAAGGTCACCGCTGATCAACGCGAAGGCGGGATCGGGCAAATCTTTATAAGCTTCCGTTACGGCTGGCTCTAGAGTTTCCATATAGCCAGAATAATTATTTCGTTGTGGATCTGTTAAAAACAAGAATGAGAAATTTTTAACTTCTGCAGGTCTCGTTTTAAAGCTATAAATTGTACTCAAATTGCCTGCACCATCACCTACTCTGTATACATATTCGGTATCAGGAGCCAAACTTTTTATTTCTACCTTATGTCCATTCACTGGAGCGCTCGACGCTACGTCAATATCAGCCTTTACATAAGTTCCGATCTCACGTTTTTGAAACGTATTATTGGCAGAGTAATATGCTTTGGTCGCATATTCAATCACGGTATCCTTGATATCCGGAGTAGTAATCCAGTTAAATCTCAGATCAATAGAATCGTTAGAACGGTCATCATACATAAATGTAATTTGTGTCGGCGAGATTCCGGCCGGCTCTGACCCCGCTTGCTTCACTTGCTCAGCAGCATATACTGCTGGGGGGGATACGAATAGCGATTCCAATCCCAGTGAGCTTGCCAACATAGTGATGCTCAGTGCGATGCCGGCAAAAAACCTTACTGATTTCCTCTTCATGATTGCTACAAACACCTCCGTATTTTTAGATCAACTTTGAATGTACCAGTGATATGTAAAATACAAAGGCAGATTTCGATAAGAAATTATTAAGTTCATTCCCAAACAGCAAAAAGAAGGATCGTTTCCGATCCTTCGACACGTAAATACCGTATAGGCTCTACCG
>NZ_JBFUIX010000055.1:0-46872 GCF_056401635.1 Paenibacillus sp. P4_E11
AGCGAGGACAACACGGGCTTGAGTGCATAATCGATCGCAAGTAAATGTGAGATTGTTCCACCTACAGCTAACGGAAGTACGACTTTTCCGGTCAGCCCCTTCTGAGGGAGCAAGTCTAAGTATGCTTTCAATACGCCTGTATAGGCGGCCTTATACACCGGAGTGGCTACGAACACCGCATCTGCCTGTTCCACAAGTGCGTTCGCTGACACAATCGCTTCGCTATCGAACTTCGCGTACAGCAAATCTTCAGCCGGAATATCTCTTACTTTGATCCAATCCGTATGTATGCCTGCACGTTCGAGCTGCGCCTTGGCATGATCAATAACTCCATGAATTCGGGATGTCGGGGTAGGACTGCCCGAGATGATGACTACTTTTGCCATAATGGTCCACGCTCCACTCGATCTGATTTTTAATTCATACCATTTCACTCGGGGTTATTGTACACGGTTGAAAGTTTACCGTCAATTGGAATTTCCTGCAGACTTACAGCGACAAGGTTTCCCCTGGCTCTAAGGAAATACCTTGTATGCCATATTCGGACAAGCCACTAGCAAATCTCTCTCCATCCTGAACAATTGATGGGAACGTATTGAAATGCAGCGGCACCACTTTCTTTGCCCCCAACCATTGTGCAGCAGTTGCTGCATCGTCGGGTCCCATTGTGAATACATTGCCGATTGGCAGGAATGCGATGTCGATGGAATTCCGTTCCCCGATCATCTTCATATCGGAGAACAACGAGGTGTCACCACTATGGAGTAGCGTGTACCCATTCCAGCGAATGATGAACCCGGCTGGCATCCCCGCATAGATGATCTTCTTTTCTTCCTCCACGATGATCGAAGAGCTGTGGAACGCCTGGATCATCTGGATTTCGGCAAAACCAAGAGAAATGCTGCCCCCAATGTTCATGGCCGATGTCTTCGCGCCTTGCCAACCCATATAGGCCGCGAGTTCGAACGTAGCTACTATGGTCGCGCCGTTACGTGTCGCGATCGGAACCGCGTCCAATGTGTGATCCGTATGACCGTGGGTCAGCAAAACGTAGTCCACCTTGATGTTCTCGATATCGGTTACGGCTTGGGGATTACCCGATATAAACGGGTCAATAATGATCGAATGTCCTCCTGAAGTAAGCTGAACGCAGGAATGACCATGATATGTAACTTCCATCTAATTCGCCTTCTTTCCATTGAAAAATTCATTTCCTCTACATATAGAGACTGTCGATACATTTTGGGCCTAGGAGTGGAAAGTGAAAAAGAGGACCTTGGCGAGTTTTGGCTTGAACCTCCCATCCACTGAATCCCTTATACAATCAGGGAGGTTCAAACAAGATGTTTGAGCAGAAAGGGTCCTTTTTCGCTTGGAACGGCCGTATCTGCTTCAGCAACGAATGAATCGATGGTCTCCTACACTCCATACTACACCGAGTTCATCTCAATATCAAAACGTCAGGAGTAAAATCAAGACGAAATGGGTAAACTATTACCAAATAATCGTTCATCAACAAATAAGGAGATGGCAACTGTGGGAATGGATACTTACCAATTCGCTAATCTTAGCATTCATCCAGAAATGGTACAAGAAATTGAACAGTTGGAAAGAAAATTCAAGCAAGAGCTGGGAGAAACGATTACCCTGATTGCTTTCGCTTCCAAAGAGGCGAAATCGCAAACCAAGCAATAGATCACATTTTTGGCCCCATACATTCAAATGAGAACTTAAAAACGCCGAGCGCAGATCTGATCTGCGCTCGGCGTTGTCCTATTATTTGTTAACACTTTCACCAGGGTTATTTCGAGTCGGATGCTTTACATTTTTGACTAGTACTTCCTCGGCGAATTCGGCATTGTGGCTATAAGGGTTTCCGAAAATGATCGGTCAAGCCATGCAACCTTTTCCAATTGCGAGGCGTTTGAAAGGGTGACTCATCCAACAAACTACAGAAAGCTGGTGACTCTCATGATCAAGCGTTGGGCTGCTGTTCTGTTGGCCCTTGTCCTGCTATTGTCCATTCAATCGAATGTGTGGGCCTTCTCGGACATTCAAGGTGATGATGCCGAGGCAGACATTGTTGCGCTTCGCGATGCTGGAATCGTAAGTGGAATCAATCCGGAGACGTTCGCACCGAAAGGAAAGGTAACATTCGCCCAAGGCGTTCAGTTAATTGTGAAAGGCTTTGACTTGAATATCGATCACATCCGATTTATTAAGGAACCGAAGGCTAGCGATTATTTTTCCCGCATTCCCAATGACAGCTGGTATGCCCAAGCATTCATCATCGCTCAATTGAACGGCTTGACGCTTGCCAAGGATGTCGATCCGACTCAGGTAATGACTCGTGAACAGTTCGCCAAGCTACTGTATGAAGGTATGACTCGTAAGGGTGACTTCCCATTGATCAGTATCTGGATGATCGTTCAAGACGAGAAGGACGTTTCCGAAGGTTATATGACCGCCATTCAAAATCTGTTAATCATGAAAGTGGCCAAGCTGGACAACAATAACTTTTATCCGAAAAGGGAAATCACTCGTGGAGAATCTGTTCAAATGTTGCATCGAGCGATTCAATTCGTGAAGGAACATAAGCCGATGAATCCAATCCCGCCAGAAGACTCCTCCGTTACGATGCAAACGACAAAAGTGACGGAAGACGTGAATCAAGTAACCGTCTCCTGGGGCAGCAAGCCGAATCCCGGGTACGGAATAAGCATCACACGCATCGAGTTTCAGGACAATGGAGAAGCTTGGGTGTTCTACACCACTCATCTGCCTGATCCCAACAAAATGTACCCTCAAGTAATCGTTGAGCCCAAAGCCGACACATTCCTAGCGTCGACCTATAACTCCGTACTTAAGGCAGCAGTTGAAAGCACTCGCTAGACCGACCACAAGGTTAACGCCTAACGGCGTCCTTTGACGCCGTACGTTTGCCGAGACGATGAACAATCAGCGAAGTTACACTTTCTGAATCGTTAACTAAAGCCAGCCAGTGTCACTCTCACGAGGATACTGGCTGGCTTATTCATTGGTTATGTAATGGTAATCTTATGGTGGGCCCTGAGGGACTCGAACCCCCGACCAATCGGTTATGAGCCGACCGCTCTAACCAACTGAGCTAAGGGCCCTTCTGATGTTTGAGGTTGGTTGCGGGGGCAGGATTTGAACCTGCGGCCTTCGGGTTATGAGCCCGACGAGCTACCGGGCTGCTCCACCCCGCGCCATTCGTTACTGTCGACCATTTCTGACAGCGACAAATAATAATATACACCAGCCTCACATCAACTGTCAAGACAAATTTTTCGGAAATTAGGAACGAAACACCGAACCGTTGATTTTCTCTTGAATCTTCTCATGGAAGAGTTGCTCATCCATAGGAAGTTCGACCCAATCGTCCTGCCAACTGGACATTAACATTGCATTGGACAACAAAAGTCCATTGATTCCTTCCACACCTGGAGCAATCAGAGGCGTTCCTTTGCGAATGGCATCGACGAAATTTTGCGTAATCCCCTTATGCCCGGTCTCTTGACCTTGCACCGGAATTTCAACCTTCCAACTCTCCGGCTGCCCGAATGGACCTTTGAACGTCTGATTGAATTGAGGTTCTGGCACACGCAGCCGCCAAAATGTAAGTTTCCCGTCCTCGACCACTACTTTCCCGTTGTCGCCTGTAATCTCGAAACGGTTCGTGCCTGGTGTTTCTCCTGTAGTCGTGATGAATACGCCAGTCGCTCCATTCTCGTATTCAACATAAGCCGTTACATCGTCCTCGACTTCGATATCGCGGTATTTGCCGAATGAACAGAATGCCCGAATCCGCTTGGGAGCCAGCCCCGTCACCCATTGCCACAGATCAAGCTGGTGCGGGCATTGATTCAGAAGAACGCCGCCGCCTTCGCCTGCCCAAGTCGCGCGCCAACCGCCTGAATCGTAGTAACTCTGTGGACGGTACCACGTCGTAATGATCCAATTCGTGCGGCGGATCTGTCCCAGTTCACCCGATGTGATTAAGTCTCTCAGCTTAATATACAAGGGATTCGTACGTTGATTGTACATCATGGAGAACACCAGACCGCTCTTCTCCGCAGCTTCGTTCATCTCGCGGACATGCAGCGCGTATACACCAGCAGGCTTCTCACAAAGTACGTGTACGCCGTGCTCGAATGCCAGCTTGGCCGTACCAGGATGATCGAAATGACGGTTCGCAATCAACACTGCATCAACACTACCTGAGGCAAGCATCGCTTCGACGCTCTCGAATGTGCGAACCCGATCCCCCCATTGGTCTGCAGCCCATTGCAGCCGTTCCTTGCTGACATCACAAACAGCCGACAACACTGCACCGTCGACATCCCCACGAGCCAAATAAGTGGCATGGGACGTACCCATGTTACCGATTCCTACTATTCCAATGCGAACTTGTTCCATATTATGATCAGCCTCCACGAACATCGTAGCACACTACCGAGGAGAAATACTTGTTTACTGTTGTACAAATGAATGGGCTCATTTGACTCTCATTGCAGCACTAGGAGAAAGAAGATGAATGATGTCTGCGGTATTGTTCTGGCGTACTGCCTACTAGACCTTTGAACATCCGACTGAAATGAGAAGGATGTTTGAACCCGGCCTGGTAGCCGATATCGGTAATAGACAGCTTCTTGTCCAACAACAGCCATATTTTCGCTTGATTAATTCGACGCTGATAAAGGAAATCGAAGATGGTAACCCCGGTAACTTCCTTGAATATTTTGGACAAGTAATATTTGCTCAGATGCAGGGCGTCCTCCAGTTGCTCCAAATGCAAATCCTCCATATAATGCTTCTCCAGAAAAGAAATCATATTCTGTACATGCAGCGTTTTATCGGAGACCACTTCACTTAAAGCTTCCATCGGTTGTTCACAGAGCCCATAAATCATGAGCAGTAGTTCCAAGAACACAGCCTGTAGGCGCCGAAAGGCGTTCGTATCCTTGACTGCATCGAGAGTGATCATCCGCTGGAGAAGATCTTCAATCTCCTCCCGCTCCTCACCATTCAGACGCAGTCGATGGTTGCGTAACTCCTGAAACGGCAGCAGCAGGTTAATCCCGAATGAAGGCCCGGCTAGACCTTGTACATAATCGGGATCGAAGTGAATCGTCGTGCGCTCATAAATCCCCTCTGGCCCCACATGAGGACTGTGCAAGGTCATACCATGCATGAGGATCAGATCACCTGGCAACAGCTCGTACAGCTTGTCCCCTATCAAATAATTGCACGTCCCACCGTTGAAGTAATAGATCTCATGATGGAGATGGGAATGGAATCCGATGGTGTTCGGTTGATAATGATCACTATAGGTAACGGTTATAGGTCTATTGATCGTATGAGTCGGTTTCATGCCTTGTCCCCCACTAAGTGAAGTGATGCTCTTCTTCTAATCCTATTGTAATCCACGTAGGGAGGAGCGACAAGCTGAACCCGATATGGAGGGAACGGCACACGGCTTGGTACTACAAAATATACCGGACGCCGAACTTCCCCTTCTTCGAACGGAACACTTCTACCGTCTGTGGACATTCGTAACCGTAGACCCACCAATCTTCTTCCATCCGCTTAGCTAAACATCCCGCTTGAAATTTACTCTCATATAACTTGACCCAATACACCCAATCCATCTGAACCGCCTCCCTGACGAATTAATCGCATACAAGTTAGCATATCCAAAGTTGGGAATTATTTAACCCGTACGTTTCATTTGTCGATAACAACACGAACCGCCAAGGCTTAAGCCCTGACGGTTCGTAGAAGCAGCTATTAGAGTCCAATTCGCGATTTGTGGCCGACATAATGACCTGCACCGGGAAAGCCATTGCGTGCTAACTCCGAGAACTGAGGTGAGAAGTGGTATTCAGGATCTGATAACTGTCCAATCGGGATCATCTGCACATCCAGAATGGAGTTGTCGTCGAAATCATTCGATGGCAGCTTGAGCGCACCCGACTCTCTGTTCAATAGAAACAGGAAGTGGATTCGGGAAACGTCTTCCTCCGGCTTATCACACACATACAGCAGCCGTTCGATCCGTACATGCAGTCCGGTCTCCTCCAACATCTCACGGATCATCGCGGCTTCCAGTGTCTCACCCTGCTCTAACTTACCGCCTGGCAGTGACCAGTATCGATTGTCGGCAATCTGCTTCTTATGTTTCACAAGCAGCAGTCGCCCATCCTCGACCAATACACCCGTCACTCTGGCTCGAATCTCGTATGTTGGCATAAGATCTCCTACCTGGTTAAGTCTATATTAATAGGCTATGGTAGAGCTCATTCCCATCTTGCCCATGTTCATCTGGGCATTCGGGTCGTCTTTCAATTGCTGCAACCTGGCATCGCCCGCTGTCTGCCATTCCTTGAGCGCATCACGAACGCCCTTCGTACCATCCATGGCCTGCTTGAAGTAATTGAAGCCCATGCTCTGCACTTGCCCGATATATGGCTTCTCGCGATACAGTTTGTTCATTTCGTTAGCAGGTGCCGGGGTAAGAGAGTATAACGCCTTAATGTTGTAGGTCAATCCGTCTCGCGGCTGAATAAACTTCTTACGGGATACCATCTGATTCACACTGCGGCCTTTCAATTTGGCCCATTCCTCACCGTTGACGAACTTCAGGAATTCCCAAGCATCTTTCTGATTTTGCGCCTTCGCATTGATGCCCATAATTCCATTCATGTAGATGTTGCCGCCCATTCCCTTAGCTTCTGGATGTGTGGGAACCGTAACGATATCCCAATCGATCGGCGTAAATCCTTTTACATTTGTAGCGCTCTTATTCGCCATAATCATATCATTGATCTGGTAATTCTGGACGAAGGTCATGGCGAGTTTTCCTGATTTGAACATATCGTTCTGGAATGGATTAAAGTCTTCCTGGTTCATAGGTTTGGCCATTTGATTACGGTCTGGAGACTCAGGGAATATCTTTTCCTTAACCAAGCCCTGCATGGTCTTCCAAACCGTCTCCCACTTGTCGGAATCAACGGTCATCTTGTCCCCGGTATCGTTAAACATCCGCAGTTGGAGCGGGCTCGTATAATAATTGTTCATTTCATAAAAGAGGTTGTCATTAAACGAGTAGTTGCTGAAGGAGAACCCATATTTACGGTCTGCCCCTTCCCCTTTGGATACTCGTCTTGCCAGATCGAACATCTCATCCCAAGTCATGTTGTCCTTCGGATACGCAACACCTGCGTCATCGAACAACTTCTTGTTGTACATGAGTGCACTAGAGGAGAAGGTCGGTGCAAGGGCGTACAGCTTGCCATCCCCCATGCTCTTCAATCCGTCTATTACCGATGGTACAATATCGGTCGTGTCGAATTTGTCCTTGGTAATCATCGGGTCCAGCTGCAGCAACATGTTGTTGGCTACAAGATCGGGAAGCTGTTCCAGATTGAGCAGCGCGATGTCAGGCGGATTCGCTCCAGTCATGAGCTCCTTCAGCTTCTCTAGCGGATCAGGCTGCTTCTCTCCTGGCTTTGGCTGTGCATACCGGTACTGATTATAGTCCATGATCGGAACGATCTCGATTTTGATGTTCTGGTGCGAGTATTCGAATATTTCCGTGAACTGCTGGCGGAAGTATTCATCATCTGATCCTCCATAGCTCGAGGCAATTCTTAATACGCGCTCTGTCTTGTCGTCGGCATTGGAATTCGTACCGCAAGCGGCTAATAGCGGCACAACTAAGGACAGTGTCAAGGTAGCGCTCGTGAGCGTTCTCAGCCATTTTCTCTTCGTCTTACTGTTCGTCATTGGTTTATCCCTCCAGTGATTTCGGAGCTCGAATCATAATCTTCTCTCCGTCAAATTCCATCGAAGCTTTGTTCGATATTTGCAAAGCTTGCAAGTACGCTTTCGGTATTTGCAAGCGACCCGCTCGATCCAGCACGACGTATTCCTCGTGCACATCCTGAATCGATTTGCGTCCCACTCCATCTCCATTGTCCACAATCAAGTTCGGATTCCGCTTAATGAACTCGGTGCTCGTCATGCCATCACGAATCGCGACAACTCGATCTACCTTGCTCGCCAGCGACAAGTCATGCGTGACAATTACGATCGTAACACCCAACTCCCGGTTCAACCGTCGGAATATATCCATAATGAGATCGGAAGTTTGAGAGTCTACCGAGCCAGTAGGTTCATCAGCGAGCAGCAGCGATGGTCGATTCGAGAGCGAGATGGCGATCGCTACACGCTGCTGTTCTCCACCGGACAGTTGGAAGAGCTTATTCTTCATTCGATCCTTGAGACCCACCCATTCCAGCAGCTGTCTCGCATAGGCACGGTCGATCTTGCCGCCCAGCATCATCGGCATCTCGACATTCTCTAACGCTGTGAGATAGGGAAGCAGGTTGCGCGCATTGTTCTGCCAGATGAAGCCGACCGTACGCCGTTTGTACTCTACGAGCTGGTCGTCTGTAATCTTCAGCAAATCCCATTCTCCAACATGAACTTGACCTGCGGAGGGGCGGTCGAGGCCGCCCAGAATGTTCAGCAATGTAGATTTGCCGCTGCCGCTGTTCCCGATAATCGCCATCATCTCTCCAGCTTCAACTGCAATGTTCAAGCCTTGCAGAGCAACGACTTCGATTTCGTCGGTTTTGTATATTTTGACTAGTCCATCGCAAGTAATCACAAGTTACCGCTCCTCTCCCAGCTTAACCGCTTGATGTACTCGCAGCCTGCGGATATGCAGGAACAATAACGTTGCCCCGGTCAGCATCATGAAGGCTACGACGATATACAACTGATTCGCATCCTTCGATTCGAAGACAACCCGGAATGGTGGAACCTGCGTCTTGGCTGACTCAGCCGTTTGTAGAAACGGAAGGAACAGCACGCTAGTCAACTTCCCTATAAGAATGCCTAGCCCAATTGACAAGCCTGCTGTGAAACCTTGCTCTAGCAGCAGCATCCCGGTCAGTTGACGGCGGGACAGCCCCATCGCTCGCAGCACGCCGAACTGTACAACCCGGCTGGATAAGTTGAAAAACCAATATAAGATGTAACCGATTAGCGAGACGAGAACTGATACAAGAAAGCCCAGGCTCAAGATACCGAACACACCTCCCCGCGAAGGGTGCTTGCTTTGAGTAATTAGTTCGTTGCGGACATCCTTATAACTCGCTATTTGTACTTTGTTGGCTTGCAGTGATTCAATGACAGGGGCCAGCTTCGCGCCCGGCTGCATCTTCAACCATACTTCATAAGGCACAATTGGAGCCTGATCATAGATGTAGTCCAGATTCGTGATGAAGAACGGCATTTGGTCTGGATATTGACTCGGCCAGTAAGGCAGAATGCCTACGATGACGAATTCTATGGACTGCTGCTGAATCGCAATATTGATCAGATCACCTGTCTTCAGCTGGTGCTTCTCAGCGAAGCCGGACGGTACGATGACCGCTTGTTCGAAAGAACCGAGCAGATTCAAGTATGCTCTTGGATTCGCTGGGAACAAATCATTACGGAACCAGGCAACATCTGCGAAATCGACGTTATCGATGCCCATGACCATGCCTTGGCCTGCCGTCCGTCCTGAGACGACCACACTGCCTTTCGTCTGCAAGACGCGTGCCGCGTGAGCAACGCCTTCCAAACTGCGGAACAGCTCGAATGGGGGCTCGACGAAACGCATCTTGGAGTCACCACTGCCCTGACCACCGCCTTGACCTCCCTGACCTCCACCTTGACCTCCTTGACCCTGTCCGCCGCCTTGACCTCCTTGACCTCCACCTTGGCCGCCTTGGCCCTGTCCGCCACCTTGGCTTCCTCCACCACCTTGCCCGCCTTGGCCCGGATCTCCACCCTGCTCCGGCAGAGTCATATCCGAGGAGCCTTCCCATACGGTCTGAATCACAACGTCTGTGCCATATTCATACAGTGTTCGTTCTGTAGAATTCAGATCAATCGTACGAGCTGCCGATGAATTGTATACGCCTAACCCAAGAGTCAGAATGAGTAACAGCATAAGTGGATAATAGGCCTTGGACGACCGTGACAGCTGCGTGAGCGTCAAGTAGATCGACACGGGAAGGAACCGTTTGCCGAGCCAGTTGAACAAGCGCAGCAGCCAAGGAAATATCCGTAGGAAGAACAGCCCTACTGCGAATATCGATAACGCCGGAACGAAGAACAGAAGTGGATGCACTTGCAGCTGATCGTTCGTCATTCCGGTCTTGACGGACAGAATTTGATACGTCTGGAACGAATAATATCCATAGCCGGCTAATGCGACTAACACAATATCAAGATACCATCGCTGCCACAACGGTTTGCGATCTGACCTGGCGAGCGCTTGCTTATAGCTGACAATCGACGATTTGGCGTACATCACAGCCGGGATCACGCTCGCTAGAATGGCTAGCAGTACCGCACCTGCTCCGTACAACAATGACTCTTGCGAGACGCCCACAGGAACAGACTTGCGGTCGACGAATGTAAGAAATCCGTTGGACGAGCCTATGCTCTTAGCCATGAACCAGCCTAGCATCGGACCTATGATAAGGGCGATCACACCTAGCAGCAGCCCTTCCAGCAAATACACGCCGATAATCTGACGAGTACTTCCCCCCCGACTGCGAAGAACAGCGATATCGCTGCGTTGTCGGTCGAGCGCTTGCCTCGCGTTCATCACGATATAGTAGAACACCATGGCCAGCATCGGTGCAGCCAATGTGAATAGCAGCATCTGCATCTGCAGACTCTGTTTCTTGAACTCATTCAACATATCCTTGAATGAGATGTCCACGCGAGTTTCCTTGAGCTTCTGATACAAGGTAACGTCCATCCGGTCCAGCGTCCTCGACAGCGGTCCGAGTTGGCTCGTCTTGATCTCGCTAAGGTCGAAGGCGTAGTACCAATTAGCTAGATTGAGCGGTATTTTTTTCTGTTGAAGCAGTTCCTTCTGAAAGACATCATCGCTGACAAGGAACGTTCCCGCTAATCCTTCGAAGCCTTGGAACCAATACGGGTCGCCTTCTACTTTCGGTTGGAAGCTTCCTACAACACGAATTTTCAACGGGGCAATACCGAGTCCTCCAGCTATCGGATACATGAACTCGTCGCCGACTCGGAAGTCATTCTTGGACATCGCTTCCTCGTACACGAGAGCTTCGATGACACCGGATTGACTCTGATTGGCATATAGCTTACCACCTGTCAGTTCCACGTGATCTGAAAGCTCGGTCCAAGAGGCAATCGACATTTGCCTGCGCTTGCTCGGATCCACCTTGGTCGGGTCTACAGGTGTAATCTGAGCGTTACGGATCGACATCGCGCGCACGTAGGCTTGATTCGCAAACCCGATCTGCTTCGGGATATCGTCGCGGATGAACGTATCAACATCGTTCAGTGCTTCCAGATCAGCTCTGTCGCTGCCCACTGCCTGATACCGAATAAGCGTTGAACCAGGAGGCATTCCGTCGCTTTTCTCCAGCAGTGATTTCGCTACAACACGCTTCAAGGATCCGTCGGCATACATCGGAATGCTGGTCGTAAAGGAGACCGCGACAATCAATCCAATCAGGGAGCTGAGCGTCAGCCAGCGGGTATTCCACATTTTCCGGTAAAGAAACCTCAGCATCGGCATAAGTTATTTCCCCACCACTTTTTGTCCGGGCGACAGCCCCTTCACAATCTCCACATCGGTAGACGTTTGCTGGCCGATCTCCACATCGACTTCCTTCTTGTTGCCTTGCGCATCCACGACTTGAACGTAATTACGTCCAGAGTAAGAACGCAGTGCGGCGGAAGGAATCGTAGTGGCATTCACCTTGCGCTGCGTAATGATAGAGACGCTTAACGGGGTACCGCGCTGCACTCCCTTAGGGAACGCATCCAGCTCGACTAGCAAATATTTGTCTATAGTATCCGGCTGTCGCGGCTGCTGTCCCGTTCCACCCATCCCGCCGCCTGGACGTTGGCCGCTCGTATCCGTCGACTTCGGATTAGGCAGTTGCTTGACCTTGCCTTTATGTTGACCTGCTGCGTTGATATCGACCGTCACTTCCATCCCGACCGCAACCTTCTTCAGATCATCAGCGCTTAGATCCGCCGCAACCGTCAACTGATTCAGATCCGACACGACGGCTACTTCATCATAGGCAGTTACGCTGTCACCCTTCTTGATGTAGACCGAGACGGCGATCCCATCGAACGGAGCTTTCAGCTTGGCCTTGCTGATCGACTCCTCCAACTTCACCAACTCATCCCGCTTCAGCTCGAAGTCAATCTTGGCCTGCTCCATCTGCTCAGCAGTCTTGTCATCGCTCTGACGCAACAGCTCGATCATCTTCAGCTCGTCACTGCGCGATTGCAGCCGCTTCTGACGCAATGAGCTCTCCAGATCGCTCACATCTAACTCTGCGATGAGCTGTCCTGCTTTGACTGGTTCGCCGGATTTCACGTATACATCCTTAATCCTCTTATTACTGTCTGTGAAATAAAGAGACTCTTCCTTCGTTGCCATTAATTTGCCGGAACCGCGAACCTTCGTCTCCAAGGTTTCTGTCTTCGCCGTGTACTCCGGCTTCTTCGACAGCTTAGGCGGATTAATCGTAGGCAGCACCTCTTCCTCACCTTCCTTGGGAAGCAGGGAACATCCGGTGGATAACAATAAACTAAGTGATAAAATAAGTACGGCACCACGCTTGATGGTGCGCTGTCGGTTATGTATCGATGAATTTCCCATCCACCATTTGATAGACATGGTCGGCTACCTCCAAAATCGTAGGATCGTGCGTTGTCATGCAGATTGTGACCTGTTCCGTCTCGATAATGTCCCGGAATACAGTCATAACCTGAGCTCCCATCTGCGAATCCAGCTCTGCCGTAGGTTCGTCAGCCAGCAGCAAGGTGGGTCGGTGTGCTATCGCCTTGGCAATTGCAACCCGCTGCTGCTCTCCGCCCGAGAGCTCGAACGGCCGATGATGCATTCGCTTGCCTAAGCCTACCAGCTCCAGACAATGCTGCACCCTCCCCTTCCATTGCGAACGTGGCGTCCCAGCCATACGAAGTGAGAGCTCCACATTCTCCCATGCGGATAAGAGTGGCATTAACGCGAAAGATTGAAAGATGAATCCGAATTGCTTGCGCCTAACCTCCGTTCGTTGACTGTCATTCCATTCATGGAATGGACAGCCTTGGAAAAAAATTTCACCTTTATTCGGCTGATCGAGACCCCCAATTAAATTCAATAGAGTCGTCTTGCCGGAACCGGATCGCCCTCTGAGCATAATAAGTCGCTTCGGCATCAGCTCCATCTCGATGCCCTTCAGCACATGTAACGTCCGGCTGCCCGTGTGGAAAGAACGCTCTACCCCGCGAACGATTACAATCGGCTCGGTTGGAGATACGTGTTCCACTAGGGCGCTAATTGTGCCTTCCCCCGCTATCTTCGGCGCTTCGCCGTCTCTCACGTCTGTCTCTTCTGCGGCTTCGAGATTCGCGCCACCGGTCGCACCGGGGGAATCGATTCCCGTTGAATCCGACTTTCTCAGACGTTGTAGCCACCCCATCGATTCGTTCTCCTCTCAATTTCTAATATTATACAGAATTATAGACGAAACAAATGGTTAAAAAGTTACAATTTGTTTTACATATTTTTCTCTTTTTTCAACATACCGTTTCATTATATAGCTCAGTTGTTAAGGAGAACGTAAAGGATTCTTAATTATTTCTTAAGAAGTTGCTTGGCAAAATAATTCCGTAAATCCCTAGTCATTTACTATGTTTTGTTGTAAAATAAGGATACAAGAATGGTAATGCTCGGGAGGCTGGTTAACTTGAACAAAAAAGTGTGGATCTTCGGAATCGTAGTTGCAATAGCTATCATCGCCTCCGCTGTCAGTGAACGGATCAGCAGCAGCGCTCAGGAAACAGCAGAATACAAACCAGTGCCGCTTATGAAGTTCGACGGCTCTACGATACAATACTTTGACAATGTGGCGGTATGCCATTGAATCATGTGAAGGACTGGGCTACTGGCTCAGTCTTTTTTAATGTCCGCGATTGTACAGAAACAACCGATCATAATGCATTGTTTAAGGCTTCCATAAGCCGGACATACTGAATACCATATGGTATCGGTGTTGGACGGAGGAATCGAAATGGAAGAGGAGAATCGCTTCATGATAGGGCTTGTGAATGGAATCTTGTTGGCTCTACCTTTGTGGGGCATTATACTGTCGGTAGCCGCAATTGTAATCAAAAATTAATATTAGCGTTACACCAATCGACAACATGTTCCAAGACTAATGCCCTATACTAACTATACACTTAGATAATCTAAGTGATTATGGGAGGGATTAAGATGGCAGATGCTGAAGATCAAGTCGTGCAAGAAACTGCAGCGGAAGAAACAGTAGAAGAAGTAGCCGTAGCTGTTGAAGAATCCGTAGACGAAGCCGCAATCGAACAATCGGAAGAAAGCGGCGAAGCCAGTGATGAAGCCACCGATGAAGTAAGCGACGAAGTAAGCGAATCTCCTGAATCAACCGACTCTAGTTCAGATCCTGCAGAGTAGTCCCCTCTTCCTCTATTTGTCTTAATCATTACATTTCGCTCATAAAATACCTGTTCATTCCTATGAGCAGGTATTTTACATTTCAATGATAACCTTAATAGGAAAAATCCCGCCGCGCATTCCACGCGATACGGGATTTCCTGTTGTAACGTTAGGTTTAAGCGCCATATGACACCGGATTCGTTCTCCATGATTGCAACAGCGCTACATCTTCTTGTGGGATTCGGCCCAGCTTGACGGCTACGTCGATCATGGCTGTGTAGTTGGACAGGGAATCATAAGCGAAGCCGGATTCCTTGAAGCCGTTCGTTGCGGCATCCAACTGATAATTGAATATGGCAATGATACCGAGCACTTCAGCTCCTGCGTCGCGAACCGCGTTCGCCGCTTTGATGGAGCTGCCTCCCGTTGAGATCAGATCTTCGATCATAACGACTTTCTGCCCCGGCTTAATAACGCCTTCGATTACATTTTCTTTCCCGTGTCCCTTCGCCTTGTCGCGTACATAAATCATCGGCAGGTTCAGCTTCTGCGCTACGAATGCGCCATGCGGAATGCCGCCCGTCGCGATTCCCGCAACGACTTGTGCTTCAGGGTACAAATCACGGATCATCTCTGAGAAGCCTAAAGTGATCAGGTCGCGAATGTGCGGATATGAGATCGTCAAGCGGTTGTCGCAATAGATCGGCGACTTGATGCCAGACGTCCATGTGAACGGCTCCTTCGGACGCAGGGCAACAGCTCCAATCTCTAGTAATGCTTCAGCTATTTGTTCGGATAAATAACGAATCGTCATAGTGGTCAACAACTCCTTCTTAGGATAGAGAGGCTACGATTTGCTCTAATGCTTGACGCGGGTCAGGGGCGGCCGTGATTGGCCGGCCGATGACGATGTAGTCGGTGCCTTGGGCGAATGCTTCTCGCGGCGTCATGACGCGGGATTGATCGCCCAGCGCGGCACCGGCCGGGCGGATGCCCGGCGTCACCGTCACGAAGGAAGTGCCGCAGCGGGCTTTGACGCCAGGCACTTCCAAGGGCGACGCCACGACGCCGTCGAGGCCCGCCTCGCGGGCGAGTGACGCGTAGCGCAGCACGGCGTCCTCGACCGGGCCGGCGATGCCGATCTCGTCGTTCAGCGTCGCGCGGCTCGTGCTCGTCAGCTGCGTCACGCCGATGACGATCGGCCGACTGCTGCCAGACGTGAGCGCGGACTCGACGCCCTCGCACGCAGCCTGCATCATTGCAAGGCCGCCGCCCGCGTGGACGTTGAACATGTCCACACCAAGTCGGGTTACGCTGGCGGACCCGCCCTTCACCGTATTCGGGATGTCATGCAGCTTCAGATCAAGGAATACTTTGTACCCTTGTTCCTTCAACCGGAGCACGAATTGCGGACCTGCCGCATAGAACAGCTCCATCCCTACCTTCATGTAACAAGGAATGCCCTGTAACTGCTGCAACAGAAGTTCGGCCCCAGCCTCATTCGGGTAATCCAGTGCCACCATGATGCGCTCTACTAATGGCGAACTGTTCCCAGCGTCAACCTGCGTACCGCTTTCCAACATTGACATCGCCTCCCTCTTCTTCAGATCGAATATGTCAAAGCAATGCGCCACTCGAACAAGGATGTTCGGGTGACGCATTCCGATGAATTATAGTTGTGCTACAGGCATGGAGCGCGAAGAGAAATTGATCGTGTTCAGCACATGCAACAAGGCACGTACCGTATCGAGCGAAGTCATACAGACGACGCCATTCTCCACCGCTTCGCGGCGAATACGGAAGCCATCGCGTTCCGGCTTCTTCCCTTTGGTTAAAGTGTTCACGATGAAGTGAGCTTCACCATTGCGAATCAGATCAAGAATGTTAGGTGAGCCTTCGCTCAGCTTATTCACGGTCGTCACGCGCAACCCCGCCTTCTCAAGCGCAGTCGCTGTACCGCCAGTTGCAACGATTTTGTAACCAAGTTCATAGAATCCACGCAGGATTTCAATCGCTTCATCTTTGTCCTTGTCCGCTACAGTCGCAATGATTGCGCCAGTCGGCGGTATTTTCATACCAGAACCGATAAAGCCTTTGTACAGAGCCTTGGCGAAATTCCGATCGCGTCCCATGACTTCGCCAGTCGACTTCATCTCAGGCCCGAGCGTTGTATCTACACGGCGCAGCTTGGCGAAGGAGAATACCGGTACTTTAACCGAGACGTTCTCTTGATCTTCCGGCCACAAGCCGTTCACATAGCCCATATCTGTCAGTTTCTCACCTAGAATGACGCGGGTTGCCACGTTGGCCATCGGTACGTTCGTCACTTTGCTCAAGAACGGTACGGTACGGGATGAACGCGGGTTCACTTCAATGACATAGACTTGTTCTTTGTAGATGACGAACTGGATGTTGACCAACCCGACTACATCAAGCGCTTTGGAAATTTTAATCGTAATGTCAACAATTTGTTGCTTAATTTCATCGGATATCGATTGCGGCGGATACACTGAGATCGAGTCACCGGAGTGAACTCCTGCTCGTTCAACATGCTCCATGATACCAGGTATAAGGACAGTTTCTCTATCACAGATGGCGTCAACTTCCACTTCTTTACCCAGCATGTAACGGTCGATCAGAACCGGATGCTCCGGATTAATCTTCACGGCGTATTCCATGTAGCTGAGCAGCTCTTGGTCGGAATAGACGATCTCCATCGCGCGACCGCCCAGTACGTATGACGGACGAACAAGAACCGGATACCCGAATTGGGCTGCTGTGCCTACTGCTTGGTCTACGGATGTAACGGTACCGCCCGGAGGTTGTGCTACATTAAGTTGGGTAAGCAAAGCTTCGAACTTCTTGCGATCTTCGGCTGCGTCGATGCTTTCCAGGCTGCTGCCCAGTATACGTACGCCTGCGCGTGTCAATGGTGCTGCCAAGTTGATGGCGGTTTGACCACCGAACTGAACGATAACTCCAATTGGCTTCTCGTGCTCAATGATGTTCATTACATCTTCATAAAATAACGGTTCGAAATACAGTCGATCGGAAGTGCTGAAATCAGTCGAAACGGTTTCCGGGTTGTTGTTCACGATAATCGCTTCGTATCCCGCCGCTTGAATCGCCCATACCGCATGAACGGTGGAATAATCGAACTCGATTCCTTGTCCGATCCGAATCGGCCCAGATCCGAGCACCATGACTTTCTCTTTGGTCGTCTTCAGCACTTCGTCTTCTGTCTCATAAGTGGAGTAATAGTAAGGTGTCGTAGCTTCGAATTCCGCTGCACAGGTGTCAACCATCTTGTAGACTGGCTTCATGCTGCGACTGATTCGGTGCGCCCGAATGTCAGCTTCCTTCGTAAGTGTCGACAATCCTGCTTCAGCACGAAGCTCGGCGATTGCACGATCCGTGAACCCTTTGCGCTTCGCATCCAACAGAAGCTCATCGGACAATTCGGGTTGCTGCAAGTTAGCCTCGAAGCGGATCAACCCTTCAAGCTTGTTCAGGAACCACCAGTCGATCTTCGTCAAATCTTGAATTTGTTGCAGGGTATAACCACGACGATATGCTTCGGCGATCAGGAACATCCGCTCGTCATCCGGCTTGGCCAGTCGAGTTTCCAGCATATCGGTGTCTAGCAGCTCGGCCCCTTTCAGATAAAGACGGTGAACGCCGATTTCAAGGGAACGAATCGCTTTATGAATCGACTCTTCGAACGTCCGGCCGATAGCCATGACTTCGCCCGTCGCTTTCATTTGCGTACCTAGCTTCCGATTAGCGCTCGTGAATTTATCGAACGGCCAACGCGGAATTTTCGATACGATGTAGTCGAGTGTAGGCTCGAAACATGCATACGTTTGTCCAGTTACTGGGTTCACAATCTCATCCAATGTGTAGCCGATTGCAATCTTCGCGGCCATCTTGGCGATCGGGTATCCAGTCGCCTTGGAAGCAAGTGCCGAAGAGCGGCTTACACGCGGGTTCACTTCAATGACATAATATTGGAAGCTGTGCGGATCGAGCGCGAACTGCACGTTGCAGCCGCCTTCGATATTCAGCGCACGAATAATTTTCAGTGATGCTGAACGAAGCATTTGATATTCACGGTCAGACAACGTCTGGCTTGGCGCCACGACGATACTGTCGCCTGTGTGCACGCCTACCGGATCGAAGTTCTCCATGTTACAGACGACGATACAGTTGTCGTTCGCATCACGCATTACTTCGTATTCCACTTCTTTCATCCCTGCAATGCTACGTTCAACCAAGCATTGACCAATGGGGCTATACCGGATACCTGAAGATACGGTCTCGATCAGTTCTTCTTCGGAGTTGCATATCCCGCCCCCTGTTCCACCAAGCGTATATGCTGGACGGATGATGATCGGGAACCTGATCTCATTCGCGAAGTCAACTGCTTCAGCAACTGTCGTCACGATAACACTGGCTGGAACCGGCTGTTCCAATTCACGCATCAGATCGCGGAACAAATCACGGTCTTCCGCCTTCTCAATCGCTGTCAGCTGTGTACCGAGCAGCTTGACGTTCTCACGTTCTAGAACGCCTGCGCGAGCGAGTTCCACCGCCATGTTCAACCCGGTTTGTCCACCCAATGTCGGGAGTAAACCGTCCGGCTTCTCTTGGCGAATAATTTGCGAGACGAAATCAAGCGTAATCGGTTCAATGTATACTTTGTCAGCCATGTTCGTGTCAGTCATAATGGTGGCAGGGTTGCTGTTGATCAAAACAACTTCCATGCCCTCTTCCTTCAACGCTTGGCATGCTTGTGTTCCGGCGTAGTCGAACTCGGCAGCTTGTCCAATAACGATCGGACCGGAGCCAATCACAAGTATTTTCTTGAGGCTATTATTTTTTGGCATATGCGAGCTCCCCTTTCACAGCAGCCGAATGGCGGTTAGGTCTGGCGGCGATGATCTCCGCTTGTCGAGGCAGTCCAGGACGGTCCAGCTTGAACTGGCGAATCATCTCGATGAAGTTATCGAACAAGTAGCTGGAATCGAATGGTCCTGGTGCAGCCTCTGGGTGGTATTGTACAGAGAATGCAGCATGCTTGGCATGCTTCAAGCCTTCGATCGTTTTATCGTTGTTGTTGATATGTGTGACGATCAGATCCGTACCTGCGATCGATTGATCATTCACGGCATAACCGTGGTTCTGCGAAGTGATATAGCAACGGTTGGATTCCAGGTCTTTAACTGGATGGTTTCCACCTCGATGGCCAAACTTCATCTTCTCGGTATCCGCTCCGCAAGCAAGCGCGAACAGCTGATGGCCGAGGCAAATTCCGAAGATCGGGAATTCCCCAAGCAATTCTGCGATCATTCTCGCCGCGTGAGGTACGTCCTTCGGGTCCCCAGGACCGTTCGACAGCAGAATACCATCAGGTGCCAAGCGGCGAATCTGTTCGGCCGTTGCGTCTTGAGGCACGACAACTACATCGCAGCCGCGCTTCGATAAATCGCGGATAATACCACTCTTCGCACCAAAATCGACCAGAACGACACGCTCGCGTGTACCCGGGCAGCTGAATACGCTCTTCGTCGAAACCCGCGATACTTGGTCCGTCATCAGGACACTAGCTTTCAATTGCTCCATCATGTCTTCTACCTTGCGGTTAGACGTTGTGAGCATGGCCTTCATAACGCCGTGATGGCGAATAATGCGGGTCAGCATTCGGGTGTCGATGTCGCTAATTCCGACAATGCCGTACTCCTTCAACAAGCTGTCTACCGTATATTGGGCACGCCAGTTGCTCGGTACTTCTTCGTGCTGGCGCACGACGAAGCCGTGGATGAACGGGCGGATTGATTCGAAGTCGTCTCGGGCAATGCCGTAGTTCCCGATAAGCGGGTACGTCATGGTCACGATTTGTCCACAGTATGATGGATCGGATAGCACTTCCTGATAACCAGTAATTCCTGTATTGAACACGACTTCCCCTACCGATTCGCCCTCGCTGCCGAACGCTTTACCGGTGAATACCGTGCCATCTTCCAACACTAATCTTGCTTGCATTCCCATTCACTCCCCTATCGTTATGCTGTCCAAACAACCTTGCCGGCTACCATAGTCAATACCGGCCAGCCTTTAAGCTTCCAACCGGTGAACGGTGTATTGCGACCCTTGCTCGCGAATGTCTCCGGGTTCACGGCCTGCTCGGTGTCCAAATCAATTAATGTAATGTCTGCTTCCGCGCCAATGACCAGCTTGCCGCTCTGTAAGCCGAACACTTCAGCCGGCTTGGCTGTCATCCGGTCGATCAGAAACTCAAGCGTCCATCGTCCTGTCATGACGAACTTCGTGTAGAGCAGCGGGAACGCTGTCTCGAAGCCGACGATACCGAATGGCGCAAGCTGCATGCCGCGTGCTTTCTCTGCTTCGCTATGCGGAGCGTGGTCGGTGACGACAATATCGATCGTCCCGTCTTCCAGTCCCTCCAGCACAGCCTGCACGTCTCTTGGCGTCCGTAGTGGCGGATTCATCTTCCAGTTGGCGTCCATGCTGTCAGGCATATCCTCGTCAGAAAGCAGCAGGTGATGCGGGCACACTTCAGCTGTTACTCGGAAGCCCAGCTGCTTCGCCTGCCGAATCAGACGTACGGATTGTTCTGTACTGACGTGGCAGACGTGATAGTGCACGCCTGTCGCTTCGGCAAGAAGAATATCGCGGCCAACATGAATCGCTTCGGATTCATTCGGAATGCCCTTCAGCCCGTGCTTGCGAGCAAATGCCCCTTCCGACACCGAACGGCCTTCTACCAGCGTGTTGTCTTCGCAGTGAGCGATGACGGGCATGTCCATGGAAGCGGCGAGCGCCATCGCGTCTTTCATCATCTGCGCACTCTGCACCCCTACTCCGTCGTCCGTGAAGCCGATCGCACCGGCTTGTTTCAACGCAGCGAAGTCCGTTAGCTCACGACCAAGTTGGTTCTTGGAAATGCACGCGTACGGCAACACTCTTACTAAACCCTCGGTCTGAGCTTTATCCAATACATAGTTTACGGTATCTACCGTATCAATGACTGGACGCGTATTCGGCATACAGGCGATCGTCGTAAATCCTCCGCGTGCGGCCGATGCCGTTCCCGTTGCGATCGTTTCTTTGTGCTCGAAGCCCGGCTCGCGAAGATGTACGTGCATGTCGATCAATCCCGCGGAGAGCAACTTGCCCGTCGCATCGATCACCTCATGCCCCGTAGTATCTGGAACTTCGCCTGTTCTTATATCCGCAATACGGTTATTCTCGATGTACACATGCTTGTTGATTGACTCCGTGCTGCCTGCTTCAACAACAAGGCCGTTAAGTATCCAAGTTCCCATAAGTCCCTCCCAAAGCTTTTGATTATATATCCAGTCTAGAACTTATCCTCGCAATGCGCGTTCCACGACCGCCATCCGAATCGGAACGCCATGCTGCATTTGGGTGAATATCTTCGACTTCTCGCATTCCACCAGTTCATCATCAATCTCCACATTCCGATTGATCGGAGCCGGATGCATGATAATCGCATGGGGTTGCATCGTTGCTGCACGCTCGACGGTCAAGCCGTACTGCGCGCGGTATTCCTCAGCCGAACTCAGCATCCCCTTCTCATGGCGCTCCAGCTGTACCCTCAGCATCATGACCACGTCGGCTTGCAACGCTTCTTCCATGTCGACGTAGGGGGCGAAGCTGCCCAGTTCAGGTGCCTGCATGTTAGCTGGAGCGCAAAACTGTACACGTGCTCCCAGCTTCTGCAATCCCCACAAATTCGAGCGGGCTACCCGGCTGTGCAAGATGTCACCGATGATCGAGACGGTTAGTCCGCGAATGTCGCCGAAATGCTTGCGCATTGTATAGAAGTCGAGCAAGGCCTGAGTGGGATGCTCGTTATTGCCGTCCCCGGCATTAATTAATGGAACATTGATCTTGCTTGCGAGCTCAGCAAGCATGCCGATCGGCTTCAACCGAATGACCCCGGCATCGATCCCCATCGATTCCAACGTTCGGACCGTGTCGTAGATCGATTCGCCCTTCTCTACGCTCGATGCCGCTGCTGCGAAGTTCAGCACTTCAGCCCCCAGCCGTTTCTCGGCTACTTCGAAGGAGAACCGAGTACGCGTGCTATTCTCGAAAAACATGTTGGCGACGAATTGGCCGTCCAGCATATGTGTGACCTTGTTCGGCTGCTGCTCCCAATATGCTGCGCGATCTAGGATGCTGCGGATTTCTTCTGCTCCCAAGTCCTTCAGCCCGAGTAAGTGACGGTCGATTCCCACATAAGTTTGTGTCATTCCGCATGTCCCCTTTGTTGTAGTATGATGACCTCATCAATCCGGTCTACTTCGTCCAAGCGGACTTCGATTTGTTCTAACTTCGAGGTAGGCACATTCTTGCCTACGTAATCTGGGCGGATGGGCAACTCACGATGTCCCCTGTCGACCAGGACGGCCAGTTGGATCATTCTAGGGCGGCCCAAGTCCATTAGAGCGTCCATGGCAGCCCGAACCGTTCGTCCGGTGAACAGCACATCATCGAACAGGATGATCGTCTTGTCCTTGATCTCCAGTTGGCTGCCTGCCGGAGCCATCGCTCCGGAATGTACCCGTGCGACATCGTCGCGGTATCCACGCACATCCAGCTCGTCCACGGGTACAGGGACATTCTCGATCTCAGATATTCGTTCGGCGATTCGTCTTGCCAAGTAAATGCCTCTCGTGCGTACTCCGATCAGCCGGCAGTTTTCCACACCCTTATTTTTTTCCAAGATCTCATGGGCAATCCGCGTTAACGCTCGTCGAATTGCAATTTCGTCCATAATGACGTGTTTGTCAGGAGCCATCGTGTGCGCCTCCATTTCTTTGTCATCCCGGGTTCAATAACCCCCCCACAAAAAGGGTCCAATAAAAAAACTCCTCACCCGTAGGCAAGGAGTTCGAAAAAAGGCGACCTGAGGCACACCAGAGCAAGGGCTGAGAAACCTCACTCCGGGAGTGTCCTCCAGCTTGGACATGACGCGCCCGAGCAGAGAATCCCTTCTTTACTTCCATTCGAATACCTTGCCAGTCTCACAGGACCGACTTAAAGGTGCTATTCAGCTGAAAGACATTATCTCACGTTCGACAAATTAAGTCAATACACGCATTACTTAAGCTATGCTCAACATTGATCGACCTACCCTTTTTGTGCTATAAAAGAGGGTAGACCACTTATAAAGGAGACAATTCTCATGACTGAAATGAATACGATGGAAGTTATTAATTTCATTAAAAACAGCACGAAAAAAACACCGGTGAAAGTATATTTGAAGGGAAATCTGGACACCGTCGATTTTGGCTCCGACATCCAAACCTTCATCACAGGCAACACAGGCGTCATTTTCGGAGAATGGAAAGTAATCGAATCCGTGTTGGAGAACAACAAATCCAACATTGCCGATTATGTCGTAGAGAATGACCGCCGTAATTCCGCGATCCCTATGCTGGATCTGAAGTACATCAATGCTCGCATTGAGCCAGGCGCTGTCATTCGCGATATGGTCTCCATCGGCGACAATGCCGTTATCATGATGGGCGCCCTGATCAACATCGGCGCATCCGTTGGCGAAGGTACCATGATCGACATGAATGCTGTCCTGGGCGGTCGGGCGAAAGTAGGCAAAATGTGTCACATCGGCGCAGGTGCAGTAGTAGCTGGCGTCATCGAGCCCCCATCCGCACAGCCGTGTGTCATTGAAGACGATGTACTTGTAGGCGCGAATGCCGTTATTCTGGAAGGTGTACGCGTTGGACAAGGTGCCGTCGTTGCTGCCGGGGCTATTGTAACGACCGATGTACCCGCATTCTCCGTTGTAGCAGGAGCTCCTGCTCGCGTCATCAAGCAAGTGGACGACAAAACGAAATCCAAGACGGAAATTTTGCAAGAGCTTCGCACCCTCTAGAACCCCACAAAAGTGATGTGGGCCTTCGCAGCCTATTCCTAGTACTTTGCGGGAACCCCGGGACATGTATGCACACTCAGGAGGGACAAGCTTATGACATCGGCAATAGGCTCATACGCCGACATCCGTAGACAGCTTCATCGGATTCCCGAACCGGGATTCCAAGAATTCAAAACCCAACAGCTGTTGTTACAAATTATCGCGTCACTTCCACAGGATCGGATCGAAGTCCGGACTTGGCGTACTGGCATTCTGGTCAAAGTAAACGGTACGAATCCGAAGCGGCGCTTCGGATTTCGTGCCGATATGGACGGGCTGCCGATACAGGAAGACACGAGCTATGACTTCAAGTCGGAGCATCCAGGGTTCATGCACGCTTGCGGTCATGATCTCCATATGACGATTGGTCTGGGCGTGTTAGCAAGCTTCGCTGAGAATCCTATGGAGGATGATCTCATCCTCGTCTTTCAGCCAGCCGAAGAAGGTCCTGGTGGCGCGCTACCGATGCGTGACAGCGAGGAATTCAAGGCTTGGCTGCCCGAACAGATCGTCGCGCTGCACGTCGCTCCTGAATATCCGGTCGGTACGATCGCGACCAAGCCTGGCATTCTGTTCGCGAATACTTCGGAGCTGTTCATCGACTTAACCGGCAAGGGCGGTCATGCGGCATACCCACATCTCGCGAACGATATGGTGGTGGCTGGTGCCCACTTCTTGACGCAATTGCAGAGTATTGTCTCGCGCAACATCAATCCGTTGGATTCCGCAGTAGTCACCGTAGGCAAGATCGAGGCTGGCACGCGCCAGAACATCATCGCGGAGAAAGCTCGACTGGAAGGTACGATCCGGACATTATCTGACAGCTCAATGCAGCTGATCAAGTCGCGAATCGAGGCGTTGGCACGTGGTACTGAAGCGGCCTTTGAATGCAAGGTGGACATCGATTACGGTTCGAATTATTTGCAAGTGTATAATAACGAAACATTGACGTTGGAATTCCGCGAATGGCTTCAGACAAGTGAAGACAATAAGGCTATTCGCTTTATCGATTGCACAGAAGCGATGACCGGCGAAGACTTTGGTTACTTCCTGGAACACATCCCCGGCTTTTTGTTCTGGCTTGGTGTGAACACGCCGTACGGCCTGCATCACGCCAAGTTGGAGCCCAACGAAGCCGCATTAGACGTAGCGATCGACACGGTCACCCGTTACTTCAGGTGGAAATCAGCCCAATAATAATACTACCGCTAATGTCAACGAATCGAGCCCTTTGGGTCTCATCCGAAGACATTAGCGGTAGTTTTTATTAACGATTCAGAAAGTATATCTTCGCTGATTGTTCATCGTCTCGGCAAACGCACGGCGTCAAAGGACGCCGATGGGCGTTTTTCCTTGTTACCCAATCCGTTGCACGAAGCGCTCCATTCGATCCAACGCCTTCTGAAGCACTTCCATCGAATATGCGTATGAGAGCCTTACATAACCTTCTCCGAAGCCTGAGAATGCGTCACCCGGTACAACAGCAACCCGCTCCTCCTCCAACAGCTTCATTACGAAGTCCATAGAGCTCAACCCGAACGGTTGGATGGACGGGAACAAGTAGAATGCGCCCTCCGGCTTCTCCACCTGCAAACCCATCGCCAGCAAACGACCGTGCACATAGTCCCGTCGCTTGACATACTCCACCTTCATTGGCTCCGCATCATTCAACCCATTCGTCAACGCTTCTATCGCAGCATATTGGCTAATCGAGCTAGCACATGTGACGTTATACTGATGTACCTTTACCATATGTTGAGTAAGGTAGGCCGGCGCGAATGTGAACCCGATACGCCAGCCTGTCATCGCGTGCGACTTCGACACCCCGTTGATCACAATCGTCTTCTCGCGCATCGTATCGATCGTTGCAATGGAATGATGAACACCGTCATAGATCAGCTCGCTGTAGATTTCATCCGAGATGATGAATACATCGCGATCCTTCAGCAGTTCCGCAATTTCAGCTAACTCATCGGCTGTCATCACTCTGCCCGTCGGATTGGACGGGTAGCACAATACAACAGCGCGCGTACGTTCAGTCAAATGCTGCTGCACGAGCGAAGCCGTCAGCTTGAATCCAGTCCCCGTCGTATCCGCATAAACCGGTACTCCTCCACATAAGCGGATGATCGGTTCATAACCCGGATATAGCGGCCCCGGCAAAATAACCTCTGCACCTTCTTCAAGAATGGTGCGCAGGGTGATGTCTAATGCCTGACTCGCTCCGGCGGTCACAATGACTTCACTGTCCGGGTTATAGTCCAACCCATACTTGACCCGAACGAATGCAGCAGCAGCCTGTCTAAGCTCAGGCAACCCTGCATTCGGCGTATATATCGTCCGATTGCTGTCCAGCGCGCGTTTTCCTGCCTCGACAATATGAGCAGGAGTTGGGAAGTCCGGTTGTCCAACCGTAAGTGTTAAAGCATCCTTGTAAGTTGCCACCATATTCGATATTTTACGGATACCTGAGATCTGAATCCCCTGTACGCTCGAATTAACGAGATGCTCCAACATGAAATTCCCCTTCCTACACCCCACAAAGTGACGTAACCCTTCGCAGCTTATTCCGTTCTAAGCACTTCCAGCAGCTTATTCATATCATCCGGCAGCGGCGCTACGTATTCCATATACGCTTCGGTCCGAGGATGCTTGAACCCGAGCACACCCGCGTGCAGGGCCTGACCGTTCATCCACTTGTCCCGGTGCCCCTTGATACCATATACCGGATCGCCAACAAGCGGATGCCCGATGAATTTCAAATGCACACGGATCTGATGTGTCCGACCAGTCTCCAACTTCAATTGCAACACCGTGTAGTCCCCGATTCGCTCCAAGACGAGAAAGTGCGTAATCGCCTGCTTGCTGTTTCGATTCGTCACCGTAAACATTTTGCGATCCACCGCATCTCGACCAAGCGGTGCATCAATCGTACCGTGATCATGAGCGACCCGGCCGTGTACAACAGCCGTATACACCCGTGTTACGGTATGCTCTTTCAACTGCTGAGCCAGCGAGACATGTGCTTTATCATTCTTGGCCGCCATTAACAATCCTGACGTATCCTTGTCAATGCGATGCACAATACCAGGACGCAGTTCACCGTTAATACCCGACAAATCATGACAATGATACATCAAGGCATTAACCAATGTACCTGAACTGTGACCAGGAGCGGGATGCACAACCATCCCCCTGCTTTTGTTCACTACAATCATGTCTGAATCTTCATAGACAACTTCGAGCGGAATATTCTCGGGCACAATATCTTTATCGACCGGCGCTGGGATTTCCAATGTAATCACTTCACCGACTGACAGCTTATAGTTAGGCTTGACTTGCGCGCCATTCACCTGAACATGACCACTTTTAATCCACAGCTGAATTTGTGACCGTGATACGTCTTCATCCAACGATTCAGTTATGAATTTATCGATTCGTTCCCCCGCTTGCTCTGGTTCTGTTCTCCATTCCAGCGGTTCATTACCTTCAGTTTCCTGATCCGTCCAGTTCATGCGTCTGACCTCTTCTTTCCTTCCGCCAAGTGAGAACGGAATCCACGAATATTAAGATGACCCCGATGACAATGCCTGAATCAGCCACATTGAAGATCGGATAAATGTAATCGATGTCTAAGCCGAAGATCGAGAATTGAAAGTGAAATTGAATGAAATCGACCACTTCCCCGAACAAAGCCCGGTCTACAAAATTACCAACAGCTCCACCCAACAGTAAGCTTAACGCCACACAGAGCAGTTTTTTCGTTGAATCTTTGCGGATTTTCATTAAGTACCATATGATGCCCGCTACAATGAATATAGTAGTCGTTACGAAGAACCAGCGCTGATCTTGTAAGATGCTAAAAGCAGCGCCACGGTTTCTATGAGACGTGATCTGTAGGAACTCCCCAATAACCGATCGAGTCTCATACAACTCCATCGTATGCACAATGACCCACTTCGTAATTTGATCAAGTACGAGCACCAATACAGCTAATAAATAATAAATCATGTATTCATCCTCCTGCAATAGGGATCGATTCAACCTCGGACATACCTGATAATTCCTTCACTAAAATAAGGTGTCTCCGTAAACCCTATACGCATGCGAACATGTGCACAAGAAAGGAGTCGAGTAAAATGAGTCATTTGGATCAACAGCAAATGGATGAGCTTCGTCGTTCCTTACAACAAGAACAAGCAGATCTCGAACGGCATTTCGAGCTTAATGAACAATTCGGACTTGATGATTCCTTGAGTATTTCCACGGGTGAGTTGTCTGCGTACGATAACCACCCTGCCGATCTCGGATCGGAGATGTTCGAACGTGGCAAAGATATTGCCTTAAATGAGAATGCCGAGCATCTTCTGGAGCAAACGCGAAATGCGCTCAATCGGATGCAGGCGGGCGAATACGGACATTGTACCGTTTGTGGGGGTGCGATCCCTTTCGAACGGTTACAGGCTGTGCCTACCGCGACAACCTGCAAACAGCATGCATCGGATACGTTCGTCACTCATAATCGGCCGGTTGAAGAGCAATTCTTGAGTCCGCCTTTCGGCCGCACCAGCTTCGATGAGTCGAACAACGAAACCGAGTTCGACGGCGAAGACGCTTGGCAAATCGTAGAGAGCTGGGGAACGTCCAATTCTCCTGCCATGGCGGAAAATCCCAACGTTACGGATTACAGTGAAATGTACATCGAATCGGACGAGAACGAAGGCTACGTAGAAGCTTTGGAAAGCTTTCTTGCCACCGATATGTATGGACAGAACGTCACCGTCATTCGAAACCGGACCTATAAACAATATATGGATCATAATGAGGGCGAACCTTTGCTGGAACCAGATTCCTATGAAGATGTGTGATCCAGCATAAGGGTTGCTCGCATTTGGATTAGAAGGCTCGTCCTTCCAACTGCACTTGAACGATCTTAACGATATCTGCAATGAAATCTCCAATAATGGGCAAGTTCAATGCGCCTAACAGTCGAAGCACATATAAGATTACGGCAGCAAATACAGTGAATCCGATGGCAATTCCTACTCCACGGGCAATACCGGACATCAAGTTGATTAGGATTAATCGCTTGGGTTTGTTCAACAGCATCACGTAGTCGGCGATTTGAGTCTTCTCCATCTGAGTGGCGATTGAGTCCAATCTTTTGTTCAAGCCCGTCAATTGTTTCTGATCCAAAGAACTGCTGTGATCGCCAGTTGATCCGTCCATCATTACCCTTCCCTTCTCATGACCCTATTGCTCGCGGAAAACCAGGTTATATCAGCTGGGTTCCGCAAGCAGTTGGGTCATTTCTTATAGTAGGTTGACTACGGATGCGCAACGAGGACAAAGCGTAGGATGGGTTTCGTCCGTTCCAACTTCAGGTGTGACGATCCAGCATCGCTCGCATTTCTCACCTTCTGCCGATAACACTTGAACCGCAATCCCATTCAGCTTCATAGCAACGTCTGGAACCTCATCCGATGCATCATATACCTTTACATTCGATACGATGAACAACGTATCCAGATTAGAGAACTGCCGCAACAGCTTCTCCATCTGTTCGTTCGGATACAGGCTCACGCTTGCACTTAATGAATTCCCGATCACTTTGTCTTTCCTAGCCGTTTCCAGTGCCTTCAATACATCATCCCGAACTTCGTTCAATTGATCCCACTTCTGCTCTAGCTCCTCGTTGTAGATGGAGGCATCGATAACGGGCATATCCGTTAGCTGTACACTGGTAGTTTCAACACCTGGAATGTATTTCCACACTTCATCAGCAGTATGAGGAACGATTGGCGCGATTAACTTAGTTATAACCGTCAACGCTTCGAATAATACGGATTGGCTCGCTTTCCGCTCAGAATCATCCGCCCCGCTTACATATAAGCGATCTTTCACAATATCGAGGTAGAACGCGCTCATCTCCACGGCACAGTAATGATGAACAGCTTGATATACGATATGGAACTCGTAGTTCTCGTACGCTTTCAGCACTTTGTCAGCCATCCGATTCAATCGGATAATCGCGATCTGATCCAGCTCGTTCAGTTCATTGAACGCCACTTTGTCGGTCGCGGGTTCGAAGTTCGTCAGATTGCCAAGCAAGAAACGCAGGGTGTTGCGGATTTTGCGGTACACTTCCGTGATCTGGGTCAATATATTGTCCGAAATGCGCACATCCGATTGATAATCTACGGAAGATACCCATAGACGCAAAATATCCGCCCCCAGCTTGCCGCACACTACATTCGGGTCGATCGTGTTGCCTAAGGACTTCGACATCTTGCGCCCTTCGCCATCCAATGTGAAGCCATGGCTCAGAATGCCTTTATACGGTGATTGCCCTCGTACAGCTACACCTGTAATCAATGAGGAATTGTACCAGCCGCGATATTGGTCGGAGCCTTCCAGATACAGATCCGCCGGCCACTGGAGCTCGGGACGCGATTCTAATACGGCTACGTGGCTCGAGCCAGAGTCGAACCAGACGTCCATAATGTCCGTTTCCTTACGGAAATGTTCATGCCCACACTGCGGACAGACGATCCCTTCCGGCAGCAGCTCACTTGCTTCGCGGATGAACCAAGCGTTGGATCCTTCTTTTTCGAAGATGCCGGCAATATGCTCGACGGTCGAATCATTCACAAGCGGAGTATTGCAGCTTCGGCAATACACGATCGGGATAGGCACTCCCCATACGCGCTGCCGGGAAATGCACCAGTCTCCCCGGTCCGCAATCATGTTGTGCAGGCGGATCTCGCCCCACGAAGGCGTCCAGTTGATCCTCTTAATCTGTTCCAGCATCTCATTGCGGAATTTATCGACCGAAGCGAACCACTGCTCCATAGCACGGTAGATGACTGGCTTCTTCGTTCTCCAGTCATGTGCATATTGATGCTGAATGAAGCTCAGTTTCAGCAGATGCCCGGACTGCTCCAGCTTGTCTGTAATGAGTTTATTCGCTTTATCGTAGAATACGCCTTCGAATCCAGGTGCTTCAGCTGTCAGATGCCCTTGATCATCGACCGGGCACAGTACGCCCAGGTTGTATTTCTGCGCGACATAGAAGTCATCTTCCCCGTGTCCTGGAGCCGTATGAACACAACCCGTACCCGCTTCCAGAGTAACGTGCTCACCAACAATAACCAGGGACTCCCGATCATAGAACGGGTGACTGCACGTTACATATTCAAGCTCAGCCCCCTTAATTGTAGCGAGCGTCTGCCATTCGTTCCAACCCAGCTCCTTCGCGACTGAAGCGAGCATGCCTTGAGCTACAACGAACTTGCGACCCCCTTCCCCCACAACAACGTATTCGTATTCCGGGTGAACGGATATCGCCAGGTTCGCCGGCAGCGTCCACGGTGTTGTCGTCCAGATTACAATCGCTGCATCCTGCGGTACTACACCTTTACCATCCTTCACGTCGAACGAAACATAGATGGACGCTGACGTCTTCTCCCGGTACTCAATCTCCGCTTCGGCCAGAGCACTCTCCGAAGAAGGTGACCAGTAGACAGGTCTTAACCCTTTGTATATATAGCCCTTCTTCACCATATCTCCGAAGACGCGAATTTGTTGCGCTTCATATTGAGGGTGGAGGGTTACATAAGGATTGTTCCAGTCCCCACGTACCCCTAGTCTTCTGAATTGCCCTTTTTGACGCTCGACCCATTGCAAGGCATATTCCTCGCAGTAACGGCGGAATTCATCTACCGTCATTTTTTTGCGATCGACCTTGCCTCCGTTGGCAATGGCCTGTTCTATCGGCAGTCCATGTGTATCCCAACCCGGCACATAGGGCGCGTCATAACCCTCCATCGATTTGTAGCGGACGATAAAGTCCTTCAACAGCTTGTTCAGTGCGTGTCCAATATGAATATCACCATTGGCATAGGGAGGACCGTCATGCAGAATGAACTTGGCCTTGCCCTGATTACGCTCCTGCACCTTCGCATAAATGTCGATCTCATCCCACCACGACTGCATATTCGGTTCGGCTTGAGGCAAGTTGCCGCGCATCGGGAATTCCGTTTGCAACAAATTCAATGTTTTACTGTAATCCATTTGGCATAATCTCTCCTTCAAATAGATGTAAGGCTGCACGTTCCGCTCCATAAAAAAAACTCCTCATCCCAACAAGGGACGAGAAGTTATCTCGCGGTACCACCCTCATAAACGAACAATACGATGTCGATAATCCAACAGCCGCTTATGATTCGTTCACTCGACGATTGCATAACGGGAATCACCCGGTGATCTCTAGTTGACCCTATACTCCAGTCATCCTTCGAGAGACGCTCCTGGGTGATATTCAATCCGCTCCGGCTGTCAGGCTTCCACTGTCCCTAACTCGCTGCTGCCGAACGATCGGATTTACTCGTCCCAGTCATCGCTTTCTTATATGAACTCCACAAAGTGAAGTCGGCCTTCGTAGCTTCTATATACGATCTCAGAAAAACAACCGCATGCGCGGTCTGTTTCCTACAGCATTATATGAAGAAGTATAGCGAATGGAAGGCAGTCCGTCAACTTGACCGACCCTTACTCCATAATCGATTCCTTCTCTTTGACACTGTTCAGCGTATCCCATTGATCACCCTTCAGCATTTCGAGTTGGGCTTCGACCAATGTCCGGAATCGCGTTCTGTAGATCGATGCTTGCTTCTTCAACTCCTCGATCTCCATCGAGACTTTGCGGGACTTCGAGAGCGACTCATTGATGATGCGATCGGCGTTCTTCTCTGCTTCCTTGACGATAAGCTGTGCCTCTTTCTTGGAGTTGCTGCGCACTTCATCCGCTGCTTCCTGGGCTACGATAATCGTCTTGCTGAGTGTCTCCTCGATATTCGAGAAATGATTCAGCCGCTCCTGCAAGCCATGCACTTGATTCTGGTAGTCCTTGTTCTCACGAATAAGCGCTTCATAATCTTTTATGACTTGATCTAAAAATTCATTAACCTCGTCTACGTCATATCCGCGTACACGTCGGCCGAATTCCTTATTATGTATGTCCAATGGCGTTAAAGGCATTGGTGCACCTCCTGAAAATTTGGGAGCCTTCACACGAAGCGAACCGTTCTCCTTCACTGTAAATTCGACGCTATGTTCTAAATTCCTGCAACTTCCTTACACGAATTTGCCAATTAGCAGTCGAATCCTCCCTTTTTTCGTCTCTCCTTCGACCTCGATCACCCGAAACCGACCGAAGCCTTGGAAAGAAACGACGTCTCCCGTCTTAAGCGGCTTACTCGGATCTTCTTCTACTTTCCAGTTAATCCGACAACGTCCGTTCTTGATAGGTGCCAGTACTTTAGCCCGGCTCAGTCGATACACATCACTAACGATACCATCCAATCGCATAGAGGCAACGGAAAGGTTCATCTCTTCCAGCGTCTGACGAGTCGGCTTCAGTTGATCTATAGGCAATAACTCCGTTCGGACGTGAACGCGATGCACCTGTTGAAGCTGAAGTCGGAAATAATCGGCAATCTCGGTAGCGACCACACAATGACACTGCTCAGCCGAAACATGGAGATCACCGAGCTTATCTCTCTTCAACCCTAGTCCAAGCAGGGAACCCAGAAAGTCGCCATGCTCCAATGAAGCGAATTGTGTATCCTCGGACGTGATGGACAAGACCGACAGATTATACTCCGCCTCATCGTGATCCCGGTAATCCGGTGCGATCCATGCCCGCTTGCGCTCCGCTCCCTCGAACCCACCGAAAAGTTGGACTTGAGCATCTGGATGACGGCCAACGAGTGTGCTTAATATATAGGCTTGCCGTGGGTCGAGGAAATCGGTCAGCTTGACGGTATGTTGATCACTTGCCCGATTGAGCCAATCCCAGGCTTTATCGACAAAGTGATGTTCATCCGGGTGAAAATGCTTGAATAGTTCAGTCTGCACGTCTTTCACCCTCTACTAGAACAATCCAAGCAAGTAACCAACAACCGTATTAATCCCGGCAATGACGAATCGAAGCGCGATCAAGGCGACAATCGGCGATATGTCAATCATCCCGGCAATCGGGGGAATTAATCTCCGGAATGGGCTCAAGTATGGCTCGACCAATTTGGCTAATATTTCTCCGACAAAGCTCGCTCTAGCGCTAGGAAGCCAAGAGAGGAGCACATATGCGATAACTAAATATTGGTAAATAACGCCTAATTGCGAAATATAGCTCTGGATATTCATAATTGTTACTTGTGACAATGTGTTCACCTCGATTTTCTGTAATCTTCCTCTTCATCCATCATGTCCGAAATTGCCCCTTGAATTTCAACCGAATCGGGTGTGCACAAAAAAATGTTCGGGCCGATCTTTGAAATACCGCCATTCAGCGCATACACAGTCCCGCTCAAGAAGTCCACGATCCGTATCGCCTGATCGGGACGCACCCGTTGCAAGTTCACAACGGTTGGGCGTCGCGACCTCAAATGATCGGCAATCTCCTGCGTCTCCTCGTAGGACCGGGGCTCCGCCAGAATCACCCTCGTGTTGCGCTGCGAATGAATACTCACGATGTTTCCCTTTGTTTTACGGGGATCGGCAGACGAAGTTTCATTCTCATCGATATTATCATCCGTTATTCTTTCCCGTTCTATGACCTCTTCTTCGTCCTGGAGTCCGACAAAATTCAGTATACGGTTCATGACACTCATCTTATAATCCTCCTCATTTCGCGTTGGATTTTAACTTTCTTTACCGACCAATACGGTTCCGAGCCGCACCAAGGTGGCCCCTTCCTCTATGGCAACTTCGTAATCATTGGACATCCCCATTGACAAATGCGGTGCCTCATATCCGAGCAGTTCACTCGCATTCAGCTTATCCCGCCATTCCCGTAAGCTGCGGAACACCGGGCGAGTTGCTTCAGCCTCCATCTCATACGGAGCCATCGTCATCAATCCCACAATACGCAATCTTGGCATCGAACGCAGTTGCTCAGCGAACTCGAACAACCGTTCCGGCTCCAAGCCCATCTTCGATTCCTCACCCGAAACATTCAGTTGAATCAGGCAATTCACCTCATCAATATTTCTTTTAACGGCCTGCTTGTGTAATTCCTCAGCCAGTGACAACCGGTCTAGCGAATGAATGTAATCGAACTTGCCGATCACATCCTTCACCTTGTTCGTCTGCAGATGACCAATGAAATGCCAAACCCCAGCAGAAGCAAGTGCCTCCCACTTCGGCTGAACGTCCTGCCAGCGGTTCTCTCCGATATGTAAAAGTCCATGTTGCATCGCCAGTCGGGTCGTTTCAAGGGAAACATACTTCGTCACTGCAATGACTTGTACGTCACTTCGTCTTCGGCCGCTGCGTCGACACACTTCGGTAATCCGTTCTTCCACGTGCTGTATGCGTTGTTCCATGCTCATGTGCGATCCTCGCCTCCCGCGCCGTTCAAGGGCGCTTCAGGTCTATGCCAATCCATGCTGCCATTCGCCCAGTCAATCCTTGTTCTTTCCGGTGAGAATAGAACGAGTCTGATCTGCAGCTTGTGCACATGCCACATAATTCGATACTGCTCGGCAAAATTCCTGCTTTTATCATAATTTGTCTGTTTAATTGTTGCAAGTTCAACAAGAATTTCCCTTCCCGTTCCTGTCTAGGTTGCAGGAATTGGTCTGTTTCTTCCGTCAGTCCCATAAGCTGCAACGCTTCTCGAACCGGACCTGCCACCCTCTCATCGACCTCATAACAGCATGAACCAATGGACGGCCCTATGGCCGCGTGTAGATCGTCCGGACGGCTGCCGAATGAATCCGCCATCGCCTTGACCGTCTCTTCCGCCACACGCAGCACGGTGCCCTTCCAGCCGGCATGCGCGAGACCGACGGCTCGCTGAATGGGATCGAAGAAGTACAGCGGCACGCAATCGGCGAAGAACGCCGTCAACCATACCCCAGCCTCACGTGTAATGAGTGCATCGGTCGCTTGGAATGCATCTTCCCGGCTCAGCCGACCCTTGCCCCGGTCGTTCGCTGTTACCACGGCCACTCGGTTGCCATGTACTTGCTCCGCACACGTCCACGCCTCGATCGGGACACCGAGCGTGTCGGCGAAAGCCGCCCGATTCGCGATGACATGTCCAGGATCATCCTGTACATGCAGCGCACAGTTCATCGATTGCAGATGCCCCGTACTTACACCCCCATGCCGTGAAGTCATCCCCGCGCTAACGAAGGGATACCGCGCTTCCCACTCCTTGATATGGAATCCGGCAGGTTTGCCGGCTATGTAAGTTTCTATGAACGGCTCTTTCGTCATGTCCCTCATTCGCCTCCTTCGATCCCAGTATCTCGAAAAAAGATGCCTCCCAAGTATGTGAGCCTGGATCTAACAGGTCACCGGAGACATCTCACTCGTCTTGCCACTCGTGTAATCACTAAGACTATGGATCAGACTTGCATGGTATAATTATGCTTCAAATGCTCGGAAATAGACGTGAAGTTGAAGCTTGCCATAATGTCCGCGAGCTTGGCCTTCGTCCGCCCCACACTGTAGTAGTGGATGAATGCTTCCTTGGCCGGTAGCTGAAGCTTGTGTTCATGGGCATCGATCTCTCTTGGATGCAAGTATACAATTGCATTCTTCCCTTGCCGATTAGCCGAACGAATCGCTTGTTTGATCAGAAACCTTGGAAAGAAACGGAAGTAAAAGCCTCCTGAATATCCGATATTCCGACCTGCCATGCGCATGACAGACATCGGCACCTCGAACAAATCTAACTCCCGACCGTTCACCACAGGCCTATGAATGTCTCGCGGAGCTGTAGGGATACCGTACAGAAACGTCTTGACTGGGAATATGCTGGCATCGTATTTTAGCCCCATATCCTCCAGGGCTTCCAAGTAGTGCAGATTGCTCTCCACGATCGACCAGGAGGGGGCTCGGTAGCCTAGTACCTTCTGCCCGGTCAGTTGTTCCAATATATCGACCGACTTTTTCACATCCGCATAAAACTCATCATACGTCTGCTTGTAAGCCAATTGATGTCCGTACCCATGCGAAGCCAGATCATGACCTTCGCGAACGATCGCCTTCACAACGTCAGGATAGTCTTCACCGATACAGCCCAATGTGAAGAAAGTCGCTTTGCTGCCTGACTCCCGGCACATCTCTAGCAAGGTATCCATGTGTGCTCTGAAGTTCGAGCCTCTACGTTTGCTGGCCGCAAAGTCTTCTAACCCATCATAATTGGCGTGAAACCATTCTTCAATATCGAAAGTGAGCATATTGCTTATGCCGGACTTACTGTCGGAGTGGATCAAATCTTCTTTCTCCCTTTTATCGCGAACGATGTGCTGAACATACCTGCGAACGCACCCTGCTCGCTTCCTCTCGTCACGAAACGGAACGGATGATACATCTTCAGAAACTCGATCTGCTCGAAACCGAGTCGTTCGTATACACCCTTAAGCTCGTCCATCGCATACATCTTCTCGAATTTCTTGCTCTTCTCGAATAAACCTAACAGCTTACGCTGTACAGAGCCTCGGTTCAATGTCTGTACGAGCAGTGTACCGCCCTTCTTCGTCACCCTGGCAAGCTCTTGAATGACCGCCTCGTGCTGCTCGATCAATTGGATGACTCCAATACACATGACTGCATCGAACTTGCCATCCTCGAACGGAAGCGCCGTCAAGTCCTCAGACATGGTGATGAGACCGCGTTCCGCCGCATACTCCAGACTCTTCACCGAGAAATCCACACCATACACTGAATTGTGTGCAACTAATGGCTCACTGAATGCACCTACCCCACAGCCGGCGTCAAGAATGTCCTTGCCCTTCAACTCTCCCAACCAGCGCAGCGTGTTGTCTCTTTGCATAAAAAAGCTTTCTTCGTTAAAGTAATCTGATGATTGCACGGATGCACCGTGCGTTTCGGCTTTTTTATCAAAGTACATCTTCCAGTTGGAATTGCTCATTTATATGTTCCTCCGATAGATTCATCATTTTTAAGGCAATAAATACTTGATCAGCCGCTTCCCGATCTGCTCGGTAACGAAGCTAGGCATTTTCTTCCACAATTCCACGAATACACTTAATTTTTCCTTATCCGGCGCCCCTTGTACCTTGCCCTCTCCGGCATAGACCAAGTAATGAAGCTGCTGCGGGATGGCCCCCCACTGTTCCTTGAACTTGTATGTTCCCGACCCGGTCTGCGACCGACCCAGGTCCAAATACTTGAGACCGTTTCGAATACCGAATCGGACCGCTTCCCAATACATGAAGTTGTTCAAGTACTTATTGTTGTACTCGGTCAAGTTCGCCCCAACCGGGTAGTACAGCGTAGAATTCCCTGGGCTCGTCAGCAACAGCATACCGCCTACAACTTCGCCCGTCTCCGCATCCAATACGGTCAGCAGGTTGCTGTGCTCCGGCATTAGCTCGAAGAAACGCCGGAAAAACTGAATGTCCGGTGCAGGAGAACCAAGCTGCTTCATCCTTCTCACATATACTTTATAAAACTGATTTAAATGCCCGGGATCGAAAGAAACCGTAAACCAGTTGTTCTTGTACACCTTCCGCACATGATTACGATTGCTTCCCGATGAGAGTGCGAGCACCTTCTCTTCCTCGTCCTGAAGGGGAAGCACGAACGTATGATTGTGCAGATTGGCATTCCAGCCGGGTCGGTCATGGCTCATCTTATTCAATCTTAGCTCTATGTAATCCAAACTGAACTTGAGCTTGAGTTGCTCGATGGCAGCCTGTGCAACCTGCAACGCTTCTTCGCTTACTGCGCAGATGTCGACATAGTTGACGAATGGGAGGGAAACCGCTGCCTTCTTCAGCCCTAGGTTACGTCCTGCGACGAGTGGGACCAATGCATGAATCCGATCATGTTCATCAACAATCGCATGATAGATGCATTGGTATCCGAACGAGCGAAGCAATAGTTGTCTGAACGAAGCAGTATGATAGATCGTGCCATACGCTGACGCGATTCGATCCCACTCCTTCTCCATGGACTCGGAATACGGAACACATCGTAACATCAATTGGTTATCCTTTCATCCAGAAAATAACGCCAATCATGATAAACGCGCTTCCAGTCCATTGCATGGCACTGATATGCTCCTTGAACAGCATAATCGATACGAGCAGCAGCAATATATACTGAAGACTGGTCACAAACGTTACATAGCTGAGCTCGAATTGCGACAAACAATATACCCATAGAAACGCAGCCAAGCCGTAAGTGAGAAAGCCCGCAAGAATGACGGGTGAAGTTAAATATCCAAGCACAATACTAACCATCGAACCTTCGAATGCAACCGATCGGCTGCCGAGCTTAAGCAATGTACTGCCGGCAACGGTCATGATAATATTTGCAGCAAGTATCCAATATTTGATTATTATAAGTCCCCCTCGTTCACTTTCTTCTCGAGCTCCTCCAGCCTCAGCTTCGTTAGCCCCAGTTCTTGCGTCAACGCTTTATTATGCATCTTCAATCCGGAAATGCTGATGCTCATATTCAATAACAGCAAATACGCGCAGGCAATCAGGATAGCGAAAAAGGCGGACGGTGCATAATAAATGCCGATCAAGTTGGAGAACCAGTCCATTAATCCTTTGAACACAGACATCACAAGCGTAAATAAGCCAATTACGAACCATACAAGCGAATATTTCTCCCGGATCATTCTTGCCCGGACCATTACGAACACAGAGACGATGAGAATGAGGCTGAACGCGACACCCATCAACTGCACGCCGTATAAATTACCGATCTCCATAGTCCATTCACCACCTTGTTCTGACGTAGGAGAAGAAGATTGAAATGATAACTTTCACCATGTAATAAGGACTCTTGAGAAACGTGATCGAGGAAGATCCGTGTTCCCGCGCTCTCATCTCGACGCCGACTTCATCGATGTTCAACCCTTGCTTCTTCAGCAAGATGACAGCATCCGGCTCCGGATAATCATCCGGGTAATATTTGCTTAACAGCTCAATACTTTTGTGGTTATACAGACGGAAGCCCGAAGTGCCATCAGTCACTTTCGTCTGAACCAACAAGCGGAACAAGAGGTAGAACACTTTGATCCCCATCCGTCTGGACCACGAAGTGCGGAACGACTTGATGTCCAGAAACCGGGAACCGATCACCATATCACTGCCTCGACGCAGCATCGTATCGTATAGCTTGTCCACTTCCTTAGCCATGTGTTGACCGTCGCCATCAATCTGTACCATGTAGGCATAACCGTTGTCGTGCGCGTACTTGAAGCCGGTCTGCACAGCGCCTCCAATACCCAGGTTGAATGGCAGGTCGACAACTTTGACGCCATCCGCCTTGCGGGCCACTATGGATGTGCTGTCCAACGAACAATCGTTCACAATCAGAATATCACAGACTGGTATGTGCTCCCTAATATCCCGAACTACTTTCAATATGTTGTGCTGTTCATTAAAGGCCGGGACGACAATCAGTAATTTTGCTTGTTCCATAGCAGCTTCCCCGCATAAGTTTTTGCAAATATAAACACTCTGTTCAAAATTCGTTCTAATCCATAGGCGCAAATAATCGCCAAGAGCGGCATTGCGGGGGCTTTGTACCTGTACAGTCCATCAATGAACGTAATGAGGCAGAATACGAATACGGCAAGACTGATCAACCACAAGATGGAAGACTTCACGAATTTCTTGTTCCGGATGGCGGCGTAGGAGCCAATAAAGAACAGACCGATCGGGAGCATATTCCAGAAAAATTTGATCAGACCATGAACAGTGATGACGTTGATCCGCCACACCCAGAAGCCCAAGAAAGCGAAACCTCGTCTGGCATACAGCGCCAATATATGATCCCAGTTGTTAATTATAAAACTTAAGATAAGGCTATTCAATATATTAATCTTATACTCTGGCTTGTACACATAATCGTGAGGCGACGGGTGATCATAGATCCATCCCTTTGCGTACACATTGTACAGTACCATCTTCGCATTTAATTGCATCGAAGCGATGAGCGGGGCCAACTTGTCCCCCGAGATGATGTAGACCGCTGCGACAAGTATCGCTGCAGATGCTCCGCCAATCGCCAATCGATGTTTGCGGATGAACACCCAGGCCGCCTTCTTGTTCAAGCGGATCAACACGTAGATACCCACGAATAGTAACGTCAGTACACCTGTCGGTCTGAATACTAGCATCAGTAAGGCTGACAGGATGAACAAGATCTTATATCGCTTCTTATCGGAGTCGAACGCCTTGAGCAGCAAGTAAATACAGAGCAGTTGCAGGCTAATAAAGAAACTGTCCGATAATATATACATGGACCAAAACGTAATGTGGAACGATAACGAATAAAAGATGGAAGCTATTATTGCGGTACCCCGATTGAACAACATTAAGGCAATTTTATATACTAGCACCACACAAACGCTAGCCGTAACAGTCTGAATAAAGATGACTGCATTCGTTGTTTTGAACACAGCTAACAGGAGAGTAAGCAGTAAATTGTAGCCCAAATACAATATATCGTTCATACTCGTACCGATTTTGAAATTATTCAACAGGGCATGCGCATAATCAAGATACCATTGGGAGTCCGGGGACGGGGGCAGTTTGTAATTAGTGGAAGTCATCCAGAAGTAAAACCGTAAGCGAACCGTAAGCGAAAAGGCAATAAGAGGAAGAATGTAAATAATGTCCATATCCTTGAATTTAAGAAAGAGTTTGTACAATTTTGACACGGCTCCGTATGACAAAGTTAGTTTGAAATCGCATTCTCTTCTACCATTTTGCACATATTCCGCATTTTTCGCAAGTCCTTTTCTTCAGCTTATTTTAAGCTTCCTTTAAGCTTACTTTAAACTTACTATTTTTGCCCCTCCATAAAACCAAAAAAGGCCTCCGCCCAGCTTATGGACGCATGCCTAATCGGGACCCGTTACCTATTATAGGAACGGTTATACTCCTGAGGTACATCTGATTCATCCTGTGCCCTGTAAGACCGGGCATCATCCAACTTCACCAGCACGACATCCATACCAATCTTGACGATGTTGCGCCAAGGAATGACGACATCGGTTCCACTTCCGAATAATCCGAAAAATTTGCTGTGATTCGGCACTACGATCGAATCGATTCTCCCTTGTCGAAGGTCCAGTTCAAGATCGCTTATTTGGCCCAGTTTTTTCCCATCCACGATATTGATGACGTCCTTGGATTGAAAATCTGATATTTTCACGAAGCATCACCCGCGAATCGCCAGAAGTTAGGCCAAGCAGGCAACTTCCCGCGCCCATGCCTACAGTCCATTATATGTCGGGACGTTCGGAAATGTCCTCTCCCCTGGACGAACGGCGTACTTTTTTTGCAAGAAGCGAAAAAGCAGCCCTTCGAAAAGAGCTGCTTCTTGATCGCGTTTATGATTTCACATGTTTCTGCATTTGTGTAATCGCCGATTTCTCCAGACGCGACACTTGGGCTTGGGAGATGCCGATTTCGTCAGCTACTTCCATCTGGGTCTTCCCTTCGAAGAAGCGCATGGACAAAATCATCTTCTCCCGATCGTTCAGCTTACGCATTGCTTCTCTAAGCGCTATACCTTCGATCCAGGAAATGTCCTTATTCCGCTCGTCGCTGATCTGATCCATCACATAGATCGGGTCACCGCCATCATGGTAGATCGGCTCGAATAACGATACTGGATCCTGGATGGCATCCAGAGCGAACACGACATCTTCCTTCGGCACATTCAACACTTCCGATATTTCGTAGATGGACGGTTCTCGTGAATTCGAGTTCGTCAAGCTGTCGCGAACTTGCAGCGCCTTATAGGCAATGTCCCGCAGGGAGCGGGATACCCGAATCGGATTGTTGTCCCGCAAATACCGGCGAATCTCCCCGATAATCATCGGCACCGCATAAGTCGAGAATTTGACGTTCTGGCTTAAGTCGAAATTATCGATCGCCTTCATCAGCCCGATGCACCCGACTTGAAACAAGTCGTCCACGAATTCACCACGGTTATTGAATCTCTGGATGACGCTCAATACCAGTCTCAAATTACCGTTTACCAGTTTTTCTCTTGCCGCCCGCTCCTTGTTATTTTGAAGCCGTACGAACAATTCACGCATCTCAACGTTCGTTAGTACAGGCAATTTTGAAGTATCAACACCACAGATCTCGACTTTATTTCGGGTCATCGTGTACAACCTCCCAAGGAGAAACATTAATGTACATTATCTCCTTGGAACATTTTTTTATGCGCTGGCAGAGCTCAGCCCAAGCCTCCAGAGAGGCTATGAAAACGGTGTCTTAAGCGTGGCGCTAGGGTCACACCATCTTATTAAATTCCTTGCGTAAGCGCTTTATGATTCTTTTCTCCAACCGGGATATGTAAGATTGCGATATACCGAGCATATCGGCAACATCTTTCTGCGTCTTCTCTTCACCGTCCTGCAGGCCGAATCTCAGCTCCATAATGATCCGCTCGCGCTCTGAAAGCTTATCTAACGCTTTATGTAGCAATTTGCGATCCACCTGCTCTTCAATGTTCCGGTAGATCGTATCATTCTCTGTACCCAGTACGTCCGACAGCAGCAGCTCGTTCCCGTCCCAATCGATGTTCAGCGGCTCATCGAACGACACCTCAGTCCTGAGCTTGCTATTGCGGCGCAGGTACATGAGAATCTCATTCTCGATGCATCGGGACGCATAGGTGGCCAGCTTGATCTTCTTCTCGGGATCGAAGGTGTTGACCGCCTTGATCAGACCGATCGCTCCAATCGATACAAGGTCCTCGATGTTAATGCCAGTGTTCTCGAATTTCCTCGCGATATAGACGACGAGTCGCAAGTTCCGCTCGATCAGCATAGCCCGTATAGCCGAATCGCCGGACGGAAGCTTCTCCAGCAAGTATTCCTCTTCCTCTCGTGTGAGAGGAGGCGGTAGCGCTTCGCTGCCACCAATATAGTATATTTCCTCACTCTTCAATCCGATCAAGAATAACAGACGATAATAATACAAATGCAACAACAGTTTCCATTTCAAGAGCATGGGGTTACCTCCTGATTACTTTTCTAGGTATTAAGGCGTTCGAAGCTAAGCTTCTACTTGCACGAGCGTCGGGTGAATAATGGCGTGGTAGGAACCGTCTGCGCAAAGTTTACCCCCATCGAGGCCTACAAGAACTTTGGCATTCACGATTTCGTTGTCGGAGAATATGACCACCACCTTATCCGGCTTCACGGCTAACATGAACTGCGTCCCACGATTAACTCCTCGATAAGGCACGAGACGAAGTCTGTCTTGCCATATCCATTCATCAGCGCCGATCGTAGCGATTAATTGATCCACTTCCGACTGACGAATGCGCTTCATCCAATCCGGCGGGAGCATCTCACTCCATTGTTCGGCTTCTAGTACCATAACGGGTGTACGCGTCAACGGATCGTATAGTTGGTTGCCTGTATCTACCAAGCCTGTACACTGTGATTCGAAGTCACCGATATGAATGCGCACTTCGGCCAAATACTGTGTCATCGTCTGTCTTCTGCGAAGCGAGGTCAACACCATGCGGTAGAACCAGATCATGAAGGTGAAGCCAATCGCGATAAACCAGAAGCCGATCTGCATCCGATACGCGACACCCCCGGTACGGGTCACCAGAATTCCGTTCATAACTTCACTGGACGATTGTGTGAAGTAATAGAGAGCGAATATTCCGCCAGCTACCGCGAAGTTAATCAGGTAGAATGCTCCCAGATTGCGGATAAAGGATTGGATTCCCCCAAACCCGAAGGCTATGGCAATCATGGCAAAAGAAAGTAAGCATTTCACGACGATCGTAAACATAAATGATAAGGAGGGAACCCACATCATCAGCACGTAGGAGGCGCCCAGGAAGGCCGAGAGTGACATTCTCCAAGGCTTCACTGGAAGTTTGCGCGTCCAAGAGGTCAAATACAGCACAACGCCATCTACGAACAAATTGATGAGGAAGATGAGATCCAAGTATACGACCACAGCCGGCTCCTCCGCTTCTTCATGCCATATGTGTCGGAATCTCGATTGAATTCAGTATATAGTAAGCCTATTCCGAAGTCTGTCTAAACTTGTCAGTGTTTTGCATCTAATTTTAGCGAAATTTGCTTCCCCTTTTGTTGGACTAGCTATTGATAATGAGATTCCCTGCACGACAAGGATAAACGCCCGACGGCGTCCTTTGACGCCGTGCGTTTGCCGAGACGATGAACAATCAGCGAAGATATACCTTCTGAATCGACAAAAAAACGCCGCAAGCGTACAAGACGCTGCGGCGTTTGGTGACATGATTGGGTATGATTGAAGTGTTGATTAGCGTCCACCAGGGTTGTTCTTGCCCCGATTACGCAGAAATGTTGGGATGTCCAGCTGATCGCTTGACGGAGGAGCTCCGAACGGTTTCAGTGGATTCGCATATTTCTCCGGCTGATCCGTAACGCTCGGCGAACGGCGTGACGGTGGAAGTGCCGCTGCCGCACGATGTTCGAATCCAGTCGCGATAACGGTAACTACGATCTCGTCAGTCAAGTTCGGGTCAATACCAGCTCCGAAGATCATTTGCACGTCAGCATCAGCGGCAGTTGCCACAATATCGGCAGCTTCATTAACTTCATACAAGCTCAAGTTCACTCCACCTGTGATGTTCATCAAGACACCACGTGCTCCGTCAATCGACGTTTCCAGCAACGGGCTCATGATCGCCATCTTCGCAGCTTCTGCGGCACGATTCTCACCCTTGGCAACGCCGATCCCCATTAATGCAGATCCACGCTGCTCGGTCATAATTGTCTTGACGTCGGCAAAGTCCAGATTGATTAAGCTTGGAACAGCAATCAGGTCAGAAATCCCCTTCACGCCTTGACGCAGCACATTGTCCGCTTCACGGAACGCTTCGAGCATTGGTGTCTTCTTATCTATAATTTCTAATAGACGGTCATTAGGAATGACGATAAGCGTATCTACCTTTTCCTTCAGTGCCTGGATGCCAGCATCGGCTTGTGATGCACGCTTGCGACCTTCGAATGTGAAGGGACGCGTTACGACTCCCACTGTCAAGGCACCACATTCCTTGGCAATCTCAGCGATTATGGGAGCAGCGCCAGTGYCTGTTCCTCCACCCATTCCTGCGGTTATGAATACCATATCAGAATCTTTCAAGGCATCGATGATTTGTTGGCGTGATTCCTCCGCTGCTTTCTTACCTACATCCGGATTCGCGCCCGCTCCAAGCCCACGAGTCAATTTCTCACCCAGTTGAAGCTTGATCTGCGACTTGGCTGTCTGCAGCGCTTGAGCATCCG